>CAZLBQ010000300.1:0-7844 GCA_964557745.1 uncultured Anaerolineales bacterium | reverse complement strand
GCGACATCCTTCAGGCGGTGGCTGGGCAGGTCGCGGGCCACGAAGTCGTGGCGGCGCACGGCGTCCAGCGTATCGATGAGTTCGCGGCCGGCGACGGAATAGCGGGCGCGTCGTGGCGCGTTGTAGCCGCCCGGCTCGGTGAAGCTCTCCAGGCCAGGCGGCCCTTCGCGGCGGCCCAGGCTCAGGGGGACGCCCAGGGCGCGGGCGCGGCCTTCGAGGAAGGGCAGGTCGAAGCCAAACAGGTTGTGGTTCTCGATGACGTCGGGATCGCGCTCCCGAATCAGCGCGCAGAGATCCGCAATGAGCCGCGCCTCGTCGGCGGGCGTCGGCGCGTCGAGGACGGCCGCCAGGCCACGATTGTCGCGCACGGCGGCCATGAAGATGCGGCCGCGCTGCGGGTCGAGGGCCGTCGTTTCAAGGTCGAATTGGAGGCGGTGGATGTCGGCGTAGGCCAGGCCGCGAAAGAAGACCCGCCCCGTCGCCATGAGGTACTGCTCGACGGGGCCGACGCGGTAGTAGTCAGTCTCGAGGTCGTAGAGGTTCTTGATGGCGCGGCCCAGCCGCTTCGTCGCGCCCGCCACGAGAGCATGTTCCAGGGCGCGGCCACTCGCCGCCGAGACCAGGTAGCGGTAGCTATCCGCCGGGCCGTCGAGGGTCAGGACGTGAAAGGTCTCAGCGACGGTGCGGGGCGCGGCGGGGAGGTCGTCCAGGTGCGCCGCGAACAGCCAGGGCCGGAAGCGCTCGCGCTCGCACACCACGCGCCCCTCAACGCGCCGCCACACCAGCGCCTGCCCGTCCCGCTCGGCCCACACGGACACGATGCCTTCCGTCGCGTCCCAGCCGAAGAGGTGTTCGTCCGCGATAAGACCTGACAGGTTTTGAAAACCTGTCAGGTCTGGCTGAAGACTCACCAATCCTCCAGCAGCACCGGCTTGAGGCGCTGCGCATCGTTGTGCTGGTGATGGGCAGTTACAAGTTGGGCTGGCCCGCCGAACCAGGTCAGAACGTCATCACGTTTGATACGAGTCGGACCCGAAGAGCACAACGCCTGGTACGAAGAATACGGCCACTGGCAAAAGTCTTCACTCAAGCCGTGACGTTGGGGATTCTGGTGGATATAGACAACTAATTGCGCAAAGTAGGAGTCGGATGTCACCGCAAGGCGGTGAAACGGTCGCTCAAACAGGCTGCCCGTGCGGCCATAAGCCTGGTTCATGGCTTTGGTATAGGCGTTGAACAAGTTACTGAATGCCTGGCCTGGATTAGAGACCCGAGCGATTTCGGGAACTTTTCGGATCTCGTGATCGTGCTGTTGCTCCTCCGCCGTCTTGATGCGGACGAGCAGGTGGAAGTGGTTCGGCAACAGACAGTAGGCATACGTCTCGGCCACCGGCTCGACGTGGTGGGCATACAGCTTGAGGAAGTAGCGATAGTTACGCTCTTCCAGGAAGAGGTTCTGGCGGTTCACGCCGCGATTGAAAATGTGATAATAGTCCCCGCCCTGCAAGGGGAGCGGATTGGACATCCAGCCTCGCTGAGTCTAAGACCTGACAGGTTTTAGAAACCTGTCAGGTCTGGCTGCCCTCCATAGCATACGCCACGGCCTGGTCCATCGTCATCGCCCGGCCCTTCGCCCGCGCCTCAGACCACGTCGCCTCGTCTAGTTGAGAACGAGTAGCGTCCACAATGCGGTCATAATCCTGGCGGTCGGCGGAGTTCAGATGTACCTGGGTGCTCTCCAGCAAGGCATCCGTGCTGCCCAGAAGTTGAGCCGCTCGCTCCGGTTGGCGACGTACGGCCCAGACACCTGCCAAGCCCATCAAATGATACACCATAGCCCAAGACATCCCTAGTGGGTTAAGCCGCCGCAAGCAGTCCTTAAACAATGCCTCTGCTCGAATATCGTCCCCCTGCCGGAGCGCTACATGTCCCAGGTTTCCCTCGACCACAGTCAGAAAGCTGGTGTTCCAGATAGGCAGGTCACGCGCTACGGCAGCCGCCTCGCCATACAACGCCTCTGCCTGTGCGAACTCCCCCTGCTCCCGAGCCAGTTCACCGACGCTATTGAGCGTCCCTGCTATCTGTAACTTATCACCAATCGCACGAGCCATCGCGAGGGCTTCATCCAGGAAGCCCCGAGCAAGAGTGTAGTTACCATCGTCACTTGCCACTAGGCCTAACAGATGAAGGACACCCACGACATCTCGCCTGAGATCTAACTCGCGCAACATGGGCAAACATTCCTCGGCGGCTGCCCGCCCGGCATGGCGCTCGCCTTGCCGCCACGAGACGCCTGCTAGATAGTAGAGTGACTGAGCAATCCAGAATCTGTCATCAATCTCCCGCGACAGTGACAAACACTCCTGAAACCATGTCTGCGCCACGGAGACTTTACCCAATACTGATGTCATCCATCCCGCACCCAGCAATATCTTGACACGGGCCTTCCGGTCACTCGATGATGGAGTGAATGCCACTGCTCTGTCGATCCAGCGCTGCCCCTCTAGAAAATGTTCACGCATATGCCAGAAGGGAGACAGCGCACCCGTCAGCGGCACGAAGATATCGGATTCGCCGTGGTCGTGCGACCAAGCGAGTGTGGCGCGTAAGTTCTCGTACTCCTCGTCAAGGCGGTCCAGCCACAGTCCGTACTCCTCTCGGTACAGAAAAGGCTCAACCGTCTCGGCAAAGTGGACGAAGAAGTCAGCATGGGCATGTCTGCTCACCTCCACTTCGCCGGCCTCCGCCAGCCGCTCCAGAGCGTACTCGCGGATAGTCTCTAGCAGCGTGAAGCGGGCTTCCTCGTCCGCCGTCTCCACCGTTCGCACCAGGCTCTTGTCCACCAGCGAGCCAACGGCGTCGACCACGTCCATCGCCAGATCGCCCTGGGGATCGCAAACCGCCGCCGCCGCTTCCAACGTGAAGCCGCCCACAAACACGCCGAGCCGGCGGAAGACAGCCTTCTCGGCCTCGCTGAGCAAGTCGTAGCTCCAGGCGATGGCGTCGCGCAGGGTCTGCTGGCGGGCGGGCAAGTCGCGTGCCCCACCCATCAGCGTCTTGAGCCGCGAGCCGAGGCGCGGCAGCAGGACCTGGGGCGAGAAGAGCTTGACCCGCGCCGCCGCTAACTCAATGGCTAAGGGTAGACCGTCGAGGCGGTAGCAGACCTCAGCCACCGCCGGGGCGTTGGCGTTGGTGACTTGGAAGTCGGGCTTGACGGCGACGGCGCGCTCGATGAACAGCGCGACGGCGGCGTACTGGGAGACGGACGCAGCAGTTAGGTCGACAGCTCGCTGGTCATCGCTCACCCCGGCCCGCCCATGTTGAACCCTGTCGCGCGGCGGCACGGCGAGCGGGGGGACGGGATACTCATGCTCAGCGCGCAGCCGCAACACCTCGCGGCTCGTGACCAGTATGTTGAGGCGCGGGGCAGCTGCCAGCAGGTCCGCGACCAGCGAGGCGCTTGTCACCACCTGCTCAAAGTTGTCCAGCATCAGGAGGACACGCTTCTCGCCCAGGTAGGTCTTGAGGCTGGCGAGGAGAGGCTGGCCCGGCTGCTCGCGGACACCGAGCGTGGTGGCGATGGTCGAGACGACGAGAGCCGGGTCGGTGATGGGAGAGAGGTCGACAAAGAAGACGCCGTCGGGGAAGTCGTCCACCAGGTCGGCGGCGACTTGCAGCGCCAGCCGAGTCTTGCCCGTGCCACCTGGACCGGTAAGCGTCACCAGGCGAATGTCTGGTTGCCGCAGCAAGCCTGTCACGGCCGCCACATCGGTCTCGCGGCCAATCAGCGCCGTGGGTTGGAGGGGCAGGTTGTTGCGGTGCGTGTCGAGCGTCTTGAGCGGCGGGAAGTCGGCGGGCAGGCCAGGCGCGACAAGCTGGTAGAGGTGTTCGGACCGCGCCAGGCCCTTAAGGCGGTGTTCGCCCAGGTCTTGCAGGTTGACGCCGTCGGGGAGGTGGTCGCGCACCAACTCGTAGGTGGCCTGCGAGAGCAGCGTCTGACCACCGTGCCCGGCCGCCGTGAGCCGTGCCGCGCGGTTGAGGCTAGGACCAAAGTAGTCCCCGTCGCGTTCCTCGGCCGAGCCGGTGTGGATGCCCATGCGAACCCGCAAAGATAAGGATGAATTAGAAAGGATGAAGGAGGCACGGTCAGGCAGGGCATTCTGGGGTTCATCCTTTTGCGCCAGCGCGCGTTGCGTGTCGAGCGCGGCGGCCAGGGCGTCGTGAGCGACCGCGAAGGCCGCCAGCATGCCGTCGCCCGTTGTCTTGACCAGGTAGCCGCCATGCCCTTCAATGGCCTGGCGCAGCAGCGCGTCGTGACGCGTCACCGCTTCGGCCATCGCCTCAGCGTCGGCTTCCCACAGCCGGGTACTGCCCTCGATGTCGGTGAAGAGGAAGGTGACGGTGCCGCTGGGCCGCTCAGGCATGACTCGCCTCGTCTCCTGAAGTGGGGTCAATTCTAGCGCGAGTGTCCCAGGTCGGCAACTGGCTAGGAGCAGACAAGCGGGGCAAGACGGATGACAGACGTAAAGCGTTGCCTGTTTCGGGAAACGCGATTAGAATATGAGTATGACAGAACTACTTCTCATCCGTCACGCCGTCAACGATTATGTTAAGACAGGTCGCCTGGCCGGCTGGACCCCCGGCGTCCACCTGAACGACGAGGGGCGCGCCCAGGCCGAGGCCCTCGCCCAGCGCCTCGATGGCCTGCCCATCCACGCCATCTACAGCAGCCCGCTCGACCGCGCCCTGGAGACCGCCGAACCCATCGCCCGCGCCCGCCAGTTGACCATCCGCGTCGTCCAGGGGGTCGGGGAGGTGAACTACGGTGAGTGGACAGGCGGCGAGCTGAAGGAACTCGCCAAGCACGAGTTGTGGCCGATTATCCAGTTCGTCCCCAGCCGCGCCCGCTTTCCCAGTGGCGAGGGCATCGCCACCATGCAGGCGCGCGCCGTCGAGCAGTGTAAGGCGCTCTGTAGGGCGCACACCGAGGAGGTCGTCGCCGTCGTCTCCCACGCCGACGTCATCCAAGCCATTGTGGCCCACTACCTGGGCCTACATCTGGACCTGTTTCAACGCATCGATATTG
The DNA here is from genome assembly GCA_964557745.1 of uncultured Anaerolineales bacterium. GTDB lineage: Bacteria > Chloroflexota > Anaerolineae > Epilineales > JAHCIE01 > JAHCIE01. Next base: position 2,758 of record CAZLBQ010000300.1, on the reverse strand, counting down.
CCCCCGCGTCTCTGACCTGGCTCCACCTGGGCAAGGGCACACCGCGCGTGGTGGTGCTCAATGATACGGGGAGCGTCCCGCGCCCACCCGAGCGCAAAGCCGAGCCAGCGGCGGCTGCCGAGAAGGGAGACGAGGTCACCGATAGCGCCCCCAGCACGAACGGCGCGACCGAGACGGCTCCCGCCGGCGAGAAGGAAGCGTAGCAGTATGGCTTCGAATGTCCTTGAAATGAACCCTGTCAGCCGCATCACGACAGGCTATGTGGGCGTCCCCGGCCAGCGGACCTTTTATCTTCAGGCGCGCAAGGGCGGCACGCTGGTTACGCTCCTGGTCGAAAAGGAGCAAGTGGCGGCCCTGGCGCAGCACGTCCTCCAGTTGATCGAGCACCTCGACCAGAACTTCCCCTCAATGTCCACCGCGCCCCTGCCGCGCAACATGTCGTTGGAGCAGCCGCTGCAACCCATGTTCCGTGTCGGCCAGATGGGCCTGGGCTACGACCAGGACCGCGACCTCCTCGTCCTGGTGGCCCAGGAGGTTCGCGTGGCGAGCGAGGAGGAGGAGGACGACGACGCCGAGGCGCTGGGCCTGGCTGCCGAGGAGGAGGAAGAGCAGGACCAGGGCGACGTGGTGCGCATGTGGGCCAGCCGGGGCCAGATGGAAGCCCTGGCCCGCCACGCCATGGAGATTGTCAAGCAGGGGCGGCCCATTTGCCCGCTGTGCGCCCAGCCCATCAACGCCGACGGCCACTTCTGCCCGCCGCGCAACGGCCACAGCCGAGCCAAGCTCATCTAATGCCTGTCAAGCGCCCTAAGAAGACACCGGCTGCCGAGAGCAGTTCGATAGGTCTGACCCTCGACCAGGTCGAGGACATCCTTGACCACGGGGAGATTGCCGAGCAGGGGATGCTGCCGTGGAGTTCCAACTACACCTTCCTGGTGACAGTGACCCACGACGAGTTCACCCTGCCGGCGGTCTACAAGCCGCGCCGTGGTGAGCGCCCGCTGTGGGACTTCCCCCAGGGCACGCTCTGCCAGCGCGAGCGCGCCGCCTACCTGGTCAGCACGGCCCTCAACTGGATCATCGTGCCGCCGACCGTCCTACGCGACGGCCCACGCGGCCTCGGCTCGCTCCAGTTCTACATTGACTGCGACCAGGAACTGCACTACCTGACATTCCGCGAGGGCCACGAGGAGGAGGGGCGACGCATCGCCCTGTTCGACGTCCTCGTCAACAACGCCGACCGCAAGTCGGGCCACTGTCTGCTCGGCTACGACGGCCGCGTGTGGGCCATCGACCACGGCATCACCTTCCACGCCGAACCCAAGCTACGCACCGTCATCTGGGACTTTGCGGGCGAGCGCATCGCGCCCGACTTGCTGGCCGACCTCAAGCGCCTGCAAGGCGCTGTCCAGCCGGGCCAGCCGCTGCGCGAGGAACTGGGGCGGCTGCTGGCGGCAGCCGAGTTGCGCGCTCTCGACCGCCGTCTGGAGCGGCTCATCGCCGGCGCCATCTACCCCGACCCCGGCCCCGGCCGCCACGTCCCGTGGCCGCCAGTTTAGTAGCAAAACAGACCAAACTCCTTAAGAATTCCTTCATACCCCGCCCCTGTCCTTACCTAGAGCTTGACCCCCACCTGGAAATAGACTAGAATCCCGCAGGCTTCCCGACAGTGTACGTGTGTCCCGGCTTGTGAAGCCTCGTATTCACCTGCGTTAGCTGCCTCCCCCTGTCAGCCCTGATGTCTGGCGAGCAGCGCGACGCCTTGAAGGAGACTGGCGTGTCATCGCATCTGCCTGTGTTCCGCCGCCTGGGACTGGCCCTGGCGCTCCTGATCCTCAGCGCCCTGGCGCTGAGTCTGGCGACCAGCGCCCCCAGTGTCGCGGCTGCCTCCGCGGTCGATGCCAAGATTCAAATCGTCTGGCCGCACAACAATGCCCCTGTCTCCGCCGCCGACAAAGTCAACATCACCGCTTACGTCTTCGAAACCGGCGGCCTGACCCCCGTCAAGCCCGAATTCAATAACACCGTTCGCCTCTGGAAGGCCCTCAACAGCGAGCCAGCCACGCTTGTGGGAACTGGCGCCAAGCGCGTCGCCAACGTGAGCGGCTACAACATTCCGGTGTGGGACTTCAACGACGTCGACGTCTCCGCCGCGAAGGACCCGGTCAACAAGTACTACTTCTACCTGACCGTCGACGGCTTCCCGTACAACACCAACGTCTGGAGCCACGGCGCGGACGGCCGCACCTACCTGCCCCAGCCGGTGCTGGCCGAGGGCATGGCCCCGGCGGCGCTGCCAGGCGTCGACGCCCGCATCAGCATCCTCTGGCCCCACGATAAGGCGGGCAACCAGCGCGACGTGCGCGGCGCGGACCTGGGCAACCTGACGGTGCGCCTGTTCCAGCCGGGGACCAAGAACAGCGTCCAGCCAGGCTTCAGCAACAAGGTGAAGCTGCTGCGCATGATCAACAACGGCCCGGCCGAGGTCGTCGCCGACGGCGCTAAGCGCACCGTCACCGAGGGCGGCCTGACCTACCCGGTCTGGGACTTCAACGACGTCGACATCAGCGCGGCGCGCAACGCCGCCAACAAGGTCTACTTCTCCGTCCAGGTCGAGGGCTTCGCCACCAACTCGGCGGTCTGGTCGCACGCCTCCGACGCGCGCACCTACCTGCCGCAGCCTGACGTGCCATTCGGCCAGATTGCCCAGAACGCCGCGCCCCCGCACGCCCCCGTCGGGCTTGGGTATTTCCACCCT
>CAZLBQ010000299.1:0-7849 GCA_964557745.1 uncultured Anaerolineales bacterium | reverse complement strand
ACGAACGCTTGGTCTTACGGCGCGGGAAGTACGACCGACCCGCGCCGCCCGGCCATCTACCAGCGCGACGACCCGGTGAGTGTGGAACTGCTGGCCGAGACGGCATACGTCTTGCCGGAAGTCGAGGCCTAGGCGTCGGGCGCGGTCCAGCGCCCCCGCGTTGAGCAAGATGACTGTCTCCATCAAGGATATCGCCCGCGAGGCCGGCGTCTCCCACTCGACCGTCTCGCGGGCGTTGAGTGGGAGCGCCCTGGTCAATGCCGAGACGGCCGAACGCATCCGCGACCTGGCGCGGGAGATGGGCTACACGCCCAGCGCCATTGGCCGCAGTCTCGTCACGCGCCGCACACGGACGTTGGGCCTCGTCGTGTCGCGTCTCACCAACCCCCACATTGCCCAGGTGGCTCACGCCGTCGAGGTGACGGCGATGGACCACGGCTACAGCGTCCTGCTATGCTCAGCCGGCAGCCCTGACCGCGAGGTGGCCGCCGTCCAGATGCTGCGCGAGCGGCGCGTCGACGGCATCGTCGTCCAGTCGTCGGTGATCGGCGACCGCTACATGAGCCTGCTCAACGACGTGCAAGCGCCCATCGTGCTCATCAACAACCAGCGCGACGGCCAGTATGTGTACTCGGTGGACTGTGACAACCGCCAGGGCGGGCGGGAGGCGGTGGCGTATCTGGTGGCGAAGGGGCACACGCGCGTCGGCTACGTGGCGGGGCCGGCCGAGGCTCTCGCCAACCGCCAGCGCCGCCAGGGCTGGCGGGACGCTCTGGCCGAGGCGGGTCTCCCGCACGGGGATGACCTGGTCGCCGGCGCGCCGGAAGACCTGGCGCCGACGGCTGCCGGCGAGGCAGCGGTGCTCGACCTCCTGGCTCGCCCTCGTCCCCCGACGGCCCTGTTCTGCTACAACGATATGACGGCGCTGGGCGCGCTGCGCGCGGCGCGGCGGCTTGGGCGGCGCGTCCCGGCCGACTTGTCCGTAGTCGGCTTCGACGATATCCTGATGGCGGCCTACACCGATCCACCCCTGACGACGGTCGCGCAGCCGAAGGAGGCGTTGGGGCGGCGCGCGGTCGAGATGCTGCTGGCGCTGTTGAGCGGCGCTGAGCCGCCCCAGCGAGCCGTCCTCATTCCCGCGCGGCTGGTCGAGCGGGAGTCGGTGGCGGCCCGAACGGCCCAACCGCGCCTTGACTCAACCCCCTAAAGTGGCTAAAACTGTGAGACTTGGGCCGATAAGGAGATGCAATGAAGACTATTGTGAGAATGTTGGGCATGTTGTTCGGGGTGCTGGTGGGGTTCGCGCTGTTCCAGGCCATCCGTCGCATGACGGATCCGACGGCGCAGTCGACGGAGGGTATGGAGAGTGTGGCGCCGGCGCCGGGGCCGCTGATGGGCGGCGACGACGGCCTGACCATCAACGAGGGCGACCTGGGCGGGGAAGTCGCGCCCGACCTGCTGGAGATTCTGGTGGACCCGGCCGACAAGCAACCGCTGGAACTGGTGGACGGCAAGTGGCTTGTCAACCGCCGCACCGGCCGCCGCTATCCCATTGTGACGGGTATTCCTATCATGTTGCCTGAAGTCGGCGACAAGTACCGCGATCCGAGTCTGATCACCATCCACAACGGGAACGGCGCGGCGTGACCGCGGCCCTAGATAACCCCGACGCTACGCAGGCGCGGGTCCAGGCGCAGTTCGGGGCGAGCGCCGAGGCCTATGCCGTCAGCCAGGTCCACGCGAAGGGCGCCTCGCTCGGTCGACTTGTGACCCTGGCCGAGGTCGCGCCGTCGCACCGTGTCCTGGACGTGGCGACGGCGGCCGGGCACACTGCGCTGGCCCTCGCGCCGCTGGCCGACCACGTCGTCGGTATCGACCTGACGCCCGCCATGCTCGACGTGGCGGCGCGACTGGCTCGCGAGCGTGGGCTGACCAATGTCGAGTTCCGCCAGGGCGACGCCGAGCAACTACCGGTGGCCGACGGCGAGTTCGACCGCGTGGTATGCCGCATCGCGCTGCACCACTTCCCCGACCCAGCCCAGGCGACGCGTGAGATGGCGCGGGCGCTCAAGCCGGGTGGGCGGCTGGTCCTGGTCGACAACATCGTGCCGCCGGACCCGGCGGCGGCGGCCTTCATCAACCGCTTCGAGACGCTGCGTGACCCGTCGCACCACTGGCTGTTCCCGCTGGCCGAGCTGGTGGGCTTCTTCCGCGACGCGGGCCTGACGGTCGCCCACACCGAGACGCTGAGCAAGCCGATGGACTTCCACGATTGGGCGGCGCGCATGAGCGTGCCGCCCACGCTCGAAGAGGCGTTGTGGGCCAGCCTGGTCGAGGCGCGGGGCGTCGTGGCCGACTTCTTTAGCCCGCAGGTTGTCGACGGCCAGCGCCAATTCACCCTCCACGAGGGTATCGTCGTCGCCCTCAAGGGCGCGTGATGCCTAGCGAGATGCAAATGAACGAATTGTTAGCCGAATTGACCGAGATTGCGCATACCCTGTCCGATATCCAGGCGGCCTCGGCGGTGCTGGGGTGGGACCAGGAAGTGATGATGCCGCCGAAGGGCGGCGAGGGGCGCGCCTATCAACTGGCGACGCTGGCCGGTATCTACCACGAGAAGCTGACGGCGCCACGTGTCGGTGAGGTACTGGCGCGCCTCTCAGACGAGATGGCGAGCCGCGACGGCTACAGCGAGACCGAGCGCGCCCTGGTGCGCGAGCTGAAGCGCGACCACGATCTAGCCGTCAAGGTGCCGTCGACGCTGGTCAAGGCGCTGGCCGAAGCCCAGGTGCGCGGCGTCGAGACGTGGCGGCGGGCTCGCGAGGCTGACGATTTCGCCACGTTCGCGCCGGCCCTGGAGCATATTATCGACCTCAAGCGCCAGGAAGCCGATCACCTTGGCTACGCTGAGACGCCCTACGATGCCCTCCTCGACCAGTACGAGCCAGGCATGACCGCGCGCGCCGTCCAGGCCCTCTTCACGCCCTTGCGTGAGCAGACCATCGCCACGTTGGGCCAGATTCGGGAGGCGCGTGTCGCGCCGGATATGAGCATCCTGGACGGCGAGTGGGACGTGGACCGCCAGTGGGAGTTCGGGATGCGCGTCCTGCGCGACATGGGCTACGACTTCGACGCCGGCCGCCAGGACAAGTCGACGCACCCGTTCACCATCAGCTTCACGCCGCCCTACGACGTGCGCGTCACGACGCGCCTCGATCCCCACCTGCTCACCTCGGCGCTGTTCTCGACCATCCACGAAGGTGGACATGGCCTATACGAGTTGGGCTTCGACCCGAGCCTGGCCCGCACCGTTCTGGCGAACTGCCCCGGCCTGAGCATCCACGAGTCCCAGTCGCGGCTGTGGGAGAATATGGTCGGGCGCGGGCGGGCCTTCTGGACCCATTACTACCCCCTCCTGGTCGAACTCTTCCCGGACCGCCTCACGGCTGACGATTTCGAGCGCTTTTACCTGGCCGTCAACCAGGTACAGCCCTCGCTCATCCGCGTCGAAGCCGACGAGGTGACGTACAATCTCCACATCGTGCTGCGCTTCGAGTTGGAGACGGCGCTCCTCCAGGGCGACCTGAAGGTGGCCGACCTGCCGACAGCGTGGAACGAGAAGATGGAGGCCTACCTCGGCATCACGCCGCCGACCAACGCGCTGGGGGTCATGCAAGATATCCACTGGGGCAGCGGGCTGATTGGCTACTTCCCGACGTACTCCCTCGGCAATCTCATCGCCGCGCAGTTGTACGCTACCTTGCGTGAGCAGTACCCCGACTTTGACACGCGGGTGGCGCGTGGCGACCTGGGCTTCATCCTGACCTGGCTGCGCGAGAATATTCACCGCTACGGACGCATCTATCCCTCGGCCGAGCTGGTCGAGCGGGCCACGGGCCACGCGCCCGACCCGCAGTCCTTCGCGCGCTATATCCAGGACAAGTACGGGGCGCTCTACTTGAGTTAGGCACTATGACCACCACCATTCCCTGGACTATCGAGCCGTTCGAGAATCGCTATGTGGATGTCGGCGGCATCAAGACCCGCTACTGGCAGATGGGCGAGAGCGGGCCGCCCGTCGTCCTGGTGCATGGCATCGGCGCGTCGGTCGAGTACTGGGTGCGCAACATGGCGGCCCTGGCCCAACACTATCGGGTGTACGCCGTGGACATGGTCGGGTTTGGCCGCACCGACAAGCCCAAAGGGTACGACTATCACCTGGAGAACGTCGCGGACTTCATGGCGCACTTTCTGGATGCCGTCGGCCTGGACCGCGTCCACTGGGTTGCGAACTCCATGGGCGGCCTGATTGTCCTCGTCACGACGGCCCGCCACCCGACACGCACGCGGAGCCTGGCCCTGGTCGACTCGGCCGGTTTTGGCCGTCAGGTCACCTGGCTGTTTCGGTTGATGTCGCTGCCGATTGTGGGCGAGATTCTCGCTAACTCAGGCCGCCCTGGCTTCAGCGTCATCGTGCGCGAGCTGTTCTCTGACCCGACGCAGGTGGCCGACGTGTGGGTCGACGCGCTGGTGGACATCGCGCGCCAGCCGGGCCAGATGCAGGCCTTCTTGACCATTCTACGCTCGGGCATCAACATCTTCGGCGTCAAGCGCGAGATTCTCAAGACGCTGCCGAAAGTCATCGACCTGCTGGACACGCCGACCCTGGTCATCTGGGGCCGTCAGGACCACATCCTGCCCTTCGAGCAGGGCCTGAATGCCCTGGACCGCCTCCCCGGCGCGCAGTTGCACGTCTGGGACGGGGCCGGTCATCTGCCGATGCTGGAGAAAGCCCCCTCGTTCAACCGCGTCATTCTGAGCTGGTTGGAAGAGGTCGCCTCGTAACTCACCACCCATCAGGAGCCTCCATGTCCAAGCCAAAAGTCCTCATCACCCGCAACGTTCCCCAGCGCGGCATTGACCTGGTGCGCGAGCACTGCGACGTCGACCTGTGGGCGGACGACATGCCGATTCCCCGCGATGTGTTGCTGTCGAAAGTCAAGGATATCGAGGGCCTGTACTGCTTGCTAACCGAGCGCGTGAACGACGAGCTGCTGGATGCCGCGCCCAAGCTGCGCGTCGTCAGCAACATGGCCGTCGGCTTCGACAACATCGACGTGCCCGCCTGCACGCGGCGCGGCATCCCCGTTGGCAACACGCCCGGCGTCCTCACCGACACGACCGCCGACCTGGCCTTCGCCCTCATCATGGCGGCGGGGCGGCGGCTGGGCGAAGCCGAGCGCTATGTCCACGCCGGCAAGTGGAAGACGTGGGGGCCGCTGCTGTTCCTCGGCCAGGATATCCACGGCGCGACGCTGGGCATCGTCGGCATCGGGCGCATCGGCGCGGCGGTCGCGCGGCGCGCCTTGGGGTTCGGCATGCGCATCCTCTATTACGATGCCATCTCCACCCCGCCGCCCGACATCGCCGACCGCGTGCAGAGCGTCGGCTTTGACGAGTTGCTGGCCGAGTCGGACTTCGTCTCGATTCATGTGCCCCTCACGCCAGAGACGCGGCGCATGTTCTCGACCGAGCAGTTCGAGCGCATGAAGAAGACAGCCGTCCTGGTCAACACGGCGCGCGGGCCAGTGGTCGATCCTAAGGCGCTCTACGAGGCGCTCCGCGACGGCGAGATCGGCTACGCCGCGCTGGATGTCACGGATCCAGAGCCGATTCCCATGGACGATCCGCTCCTGACGCTCGACAACTGCATCATCCTGCCCCACATCGCCAGCGCGTCGGTAGAGACGCGCGACAAGATGGCGACCATCGCGGCCGAGAACCTGCTGGCGGGTCTGCGCGGCGCGCCGCTCCCGCATACGGTCAACCCGGAAGTCAGACAAAAGTAGGCCAGAGCGGAAAAGGAAGACGACTGCGACACGCCCCGATAGGTCTCCCAGGCCTGTCGGGGCTGCCTTGAGCGCTGCGGTCTCAGCGTCGTGCCCTTTCCTGGCGGCTGCGGTGACAACGCAGCGCCACAGTGTGAACATTCGCTGAAATTAAACTAATTCTCCTCCCTCTGCCCCTTGCGGTCGGCCCGCTTTTCCTGTACAATGGGGACGACAACTGATACGCGCCGCCTCCCCCCGCACAGTCGTCCTGCCCTAAGCGACGATTCCCCTTTCGGTGGGGGCGCGGCGCGTAACGTTTCATATCGCGTCGACGTCATGTGAAGCAAGTGTCAATTTCACAGTGACGGTGACGTACAGCGCGCCAGCCTGTGCGGCCCGCCGCGAGCAGCCAGCCCGTGGCGCGGCGCCCCTCCCTCGCTGGCCCAGGCGCGATTATAGCTCGTCCCCGACCGCCGCGCATCCGACAGGCTCTGGCTCTGATGCCACCGGGGAACGAGTGGAGGCATCGACAATGCGCCCTTCATCTCTCACCGTATTCCTCCTCGCCCTGGTCCTGGGGGGCCTCGTCGCGTTTGGCGGCCTCCCCGCCACGCAAGCCGACTCCTCGCCCAAGCCGACGGCTACCAAGCCGCGCAGCGACCCGGCCCAGAGTCTCCCGCCCCGTGTTCAGGAGACTACCCCTGACGCGGCGCCAACGCCCGTCCGCCTGCGGGACAGCGCCGACCGCAAGCAGGATCGCAAACCGGAGCGCGAGGGCAGCGCTCCCGCGGCCGATGTCGCCGCAACGGCCACGCTCGGCCCTGACATCACCGGCTGTCCTGGTAATAGCCCGGCCGGCTGCATTGGCAACAACGGGCGTCTGACCGGCAATGTCTGGCAGGACATCGTTCCCAACGGCCGGCGCGACCCCAGCGAGTTGGGGTTGGCGGGCGTTGTGGTCGAGTTGTATGAGGGCGGTCAGCGCATTGGCCGCCAGGTCACAGGCCCAGACGGCGCCTATGAGTTCCTCGGCCTGACCACGCCGCGTGACTACAAGCTCGTCTTCACCTTCCCATCCGGCTGGGCCAGTCCTTACGGCTATGAGTTTACCATCACGGGCGACCGCTTCCAGTGGTGCTGCACCGTGTTCTTCAACCTGCCGGGCCGGGCCACTTTCACTACCCACACGCCGACGCCGCTGCCGACGCTCACCCCGACCCCGCCACCGACGGCGACCCGCACGCCGCTGCCGACCTTCACGCCGACCCTACCCCCAACGGCAACCGCGACCCCGCCGCCCTCGGCTACGCTCACGAGCACGCCGCCGCCGACCACGACCGAGACGGCGACGCCGAGCGTCACGCCGCTGCCCCCGACCGCGACTGAGACCGGGACGCCGCCTGTTGCAACCGTGACGGGGACGAGCACGTCAGTGAGCGCGACGGGTACGGCGACGCCCACCGAGACGCCACAGGGCGGCCTTCAGACGGTGACACCCGTCGCGACGGGCACGCCAACCCTGACCTCGACGCCTATCCCCAGCCCGACGTCTACGGTCACGGAGACACCCTTGCCCACATCGTCGCCGTTGGCCGTGCCGAGCGCCACGGCGACGGAGACGCCTCCTGGGGGCGTCGCGACGCCTACCGAGACGCCGTCGCCCGTCGCCTCGCCCAGCGTGACCCCGACCGAGACGGCGACCGGACCCGCGCCCACCATCACCGACACGCCAAGCGTGACGCCCACAGCGAGCGAGACGCCCACCGCGCCGCCCGCCAGTGTGACACCCACACCGAGCGAGACGCCCACCGTTCCGCTGGTCAGCGTCACGCCGACCCCCAGCGCATCGTTGACCCTCACGGTGACGGGCACACCCAGCCTGACGCCCACCAGCACGAGCACGCCGCCGTGCGTGTACCCGTCGCCAACGAGTACGCCCTTTGGCGCGCCGTCGCCAACGAACACGCCTATCGGCGGGCCCACGCCGACGGCGACCCCCACGTGCGTCGTCCCGCCGG
>CAZLBQ010000298.1:0-7860 GCA_964557745.1 uncultured Anaerolineales bacterium | reverse complement strand
CCGACTGGATGACCACCGATACGGTCATCACCTGTCCCGATCCCCACTGCCAGCTTCGCCTGCGCATCGACCGCGTCGCCCGCCGCGTCCTGCGCCACGCCGACACCAGCGCCGTCGGCGGCATCCTGACCCTGCTGACCATCCCCATGCTCATCATTGGCATCCTGCAATTCGCCGTCGGCATCGGGGCGTTGCAGTTGCAGCCGTGGGCGTGGATGGTCGGCGTGGTCGCCCAGGTGGCGACGCTGATTGTCAACGTCATCGGCGTCCTGTCGCCGACAGTCCCCGTCCACATCGGCTCGATGATTGTCGCGGCCATCATCCTCTACTACCTGATGACGCCACCGGTCAAGCAGGCCTTTGGCCGCCCCTAGCGCCTCATCAAGCCATGTATTGAGTGGGGTGGCGCGCCTGCTCCCGGTCATGAACGCGGATGGACGCGGAGCAGACAGCCAGATTCTGATCGGCGTTCATCCTTGTTTCCGCGCCCATCCGCGTGCTCGTCTTAGCGGCGGGCGACAATATGCGAGCGGTCGGCGGCGGGGCCAACCGCGTCATCCAGTTCGAGGATGTCCCAGCCCGCGCACGCGACGGCCAACTCGCCGCGTTGAAGCAGGAAGGCCGGGTTGAAATCAGGGTGGGCGACAAGGCGCGCCGTGTTGAAGGCTTCGAGGATGAGCAGGCCGCCCGGTTCGAGCGCGGCCAGCGTGGCGGGCAACAGGGCGCGGTCGAAGAAGGCGACCTGGACGACGACGGCATAGCGGGCCGCTGGCGGCCGCCAGACGTCGAGGTCGGCGCATAGGGGATGGACGCGCTCCGCCAACCCGCGCCGCTCGGCCTCGGTCACCAGTTGCGCCAGGGCGACGGCGCTGATATCCACCGCGTCGACGGTGTAACCCAACTCGGCCAGGGTGAGGCTGTGGCGGCCTGCGCCGCAGGCTACATCGAGCGCGCGCGCGCCGGGCGCGGCGGGCGGCGCGCAGCGGCTCACGACAGGCGCCGGCGTCCAGTCTACTACTTGGGTGCGGTAACGCTCGTCCCAGCGAGCGCGGTCGGTGTCACTCACGGCATGCCCCTTATACGCCGTGAGGCCCCCGTAACCTCACGGGGGCCTCAGCGACATTGCGGCTGCTCCATAGCTCCTCACAGCAGGGTGAGTTGACCTAACATTACCTGACACTTCGCCGCTCGCTAACGTCGACACGCGCTTCCCACACTAACTCAACCACCACTCGCCCTGGTTCCTATCACGTCCCGCTAACTGACCAACCGCTTGCCCCAACGATACCGCTTTGAACCCGCTTCCCTTACCGCTTCACTCTCAACTACCGCTTCACACAAACGCTACCGACCATCCCTGCTTCCCAATTCCTAACGACTGTCACCGCTTGACGCTATTCTACCACCACCACCGCTTGCCTCTAACTACTCTACTCCATCCTATGTCAGCGCTTACCGCAAACTGTACTGAACCCTGCTATCCTATACTACGAACGATGAGCCTGTCTGGTTTCATCGCCCGCTCTCGACACGGTTGTCACGCTCAGGGCCGCTTGCCGACAGTATCACACCACACGAGGAGCGTTGTCACTACCATTACCAGAATGATTGTCTCCATGGCCCACCTCCACGAAGTTCTACTATAAGTGACGCTTTCCTGTGCTCTTGGATACTCTGCTCTCTAGTGTACTTGAGAAACTCGTTCGTTACATCCGTCGTTGGCCTAGCGTCGAGTCCGACTTTCGGATGATGAGCCTCTCGGCCAGAAGGCAGGTCCGCGTCGCCTGTCTCGATTGCGTTCAACTCTCTGACGCTAGTATACCGATTTTGGACCTATTTCGCTGTGATTTGCTTCACACCACCGGTGTGAAACGTGGATGGAAGGGGGACACCGATGGCAGACGAATGGCTTCTCTACGGGGCGACCGGCTTTACCGGCGCCATCACGGCGCGGCTGGCGAAGGCGCGCGGGCTGCGCCCTATCCTGGGCGGGCGGAACGCGGCCAAGCTGAAGACGCTGGCGGACGAGTTGGGGTTCGAGTACCGGGCTTTCAGCCTCAACCAGCCTCATGAGATCGACGCGGGGCTGGCCGATGTCAAGGTCGTCATGCATGCGGCCGGCCCGTTTGTGGCGACGGCCCGCCCGATGGTCGAGGGCTGCTTACGGGGCGGCACGCACTACCTCGACATCACGGGTGAGTTGACGGTGTTCCAGGCGATTGCAGCACGGGACGCGGAGGCTCAAGCGCGCGGTGTGATGCTACTGCCAGGCAGCGGCTTTGACGTCGCGCCGACCGACTGCCTGGCCGCCCACCTCAAGCAGCGCCTGCCCTCGGCGACGCGCCTCGCGCTGGCCTTCCAGGTTCAAGGCAGGGCCGGCGTGTCGCGGGGTACGGCGGCATCGGGCGTTGGGATGCTCCCCCAGGGCAATCCCATTCGCCGTGACGGCCGCCTCGTGTACGTGCCGTTCGGCTCACGAACGCGGCTCATCGACTTCGGCGACGGGCCGGTGAACGCTGTCCTCATCCCCTGGGGAGACGTATTCACTGCGTACTATAGCACGGGCATCCCCAACATCGAAGCCTATCTCGGCGTCCCGCGTGGGACAGCGCGCCTGCTGCGGGGAATCGGGTACCTGCGGCCGCTGGCGGGCCTGTCGCCCGTCCAGAGCCTGCTCAAGCGGGCGGTGAAGTTGCAGCGGCCGGGACCGACGGCGGAACAACGCGCCCGAACGCATACGTCGGTGTGGGGCGAGGTGGCCGACGACCAGGGACGGCGCGCCGTGGCCCGCCTCTATGGACCGGAACCGGGTTACACCTGGACACCCGACATCATGCTGACGGCCGTGCAGCGTGTGCTGGCGGGCGACGCGCCGCCTGGCTACCAGACCCCGGCCACCGCCTTCGGCCCTGACTTCATCCTGGCGACTCAGGGCGTGCGGCGAGAGGACGTGGTGTAGGCGGTGACGGTGAGGCGGTAGCACACAGGCTCACCAAACGAACAGATGTCCCTCAGCCCATGTGATTCGACACCCGGTGTCAAGTGGCGTAGAATGCGCTGACGTTAGAGCAGGTGGGCGCTGACGCGCGCGACTGCAGAAGGGACGACAGATGCGTGACCGGGTGGTGCGCGGGGGGATGGTGGTGACGCCGGGGAGTATGGGCGTGGCGGACAGTGGCGTGCAGGGCGGGCGGATTGTCCAACTGGGCGGCGACATGCGCGGGCGGCGCGAGATTGACGCCGAGGGCCGCACCGTCTTTCCCGGTGGCGTGGACGTCCACGTCCATCTCACCTCACCACTCGACCCTGGCCCGGGCGTCGAGCTATGGGTCGATGACTTCTACAGCGGCTCGCTGGCCGCCATCGCGGGCGGGGTGACGACGGTGGGCAACATGACCTTCCAGCGCGAGGGCGAGACGCTGCGCGACGCCCTGAACCGCGACCTGGCCGCCGCCGCGCGCGACGCTGCCATCGACTACATCCTGCATCCCGTCCTGACCGAGCCAGCGCCCGAGGCGCTGGCCCAGATTCCCGAGCTGGCCGCGGAGGGCCACACCAGCCTCAAGCTGTTCCTGGTGATGGACAACTTCGACGCGCGCTCGGATGACTATCTCCAGGCGCTCCAACTGGCGGGCCAGCACGGCGCGTTGACGATGATCCACTGCGAGGACGGGGCCCTACTGCGCTGCGTGTGCCGCGAGCTGCTCGAGATGGGCCGCACGGCCCCGCGCGACTTCCCGGCCACGCGGCCGGTGTTCGCGGAGCGGGCCGCGACGGAGCGGGCGATTGGCATGGCCCAGGCAACGGGCGCGCCGGTCTACATCGTTCACCTGTCGTCGGCGGCCGCGCTGGATAGCTGCCGCCGCGCTCGCGCCGAGGGACTGCCGGTTTATGTCGAGACTCGTCCCCTGTACCTCTACCTGACGCGGGAGCGGTTCGAGGAACCGGACGCGGCGAAGTACGCGGGCGCGCCGCCGCTGCGGGAGCCGGAAGACCTGCGGGCGATGTGGGGTGGACTGCACAGCGGTGAAATCCAGTGCGTGTGCACGGACCACGCGCCGTGGACGCTGCGCCAGAAGCTCGACCCCACGCTGGACGCGCCCAACCTGCGCCAGGGGGTGTCGGACCTGGAAACGCTGATGCCCATGCTGTACTCGGAGGGCGTGCGCGGCGGGCGCATCTCGCTCAGCCGCTTTGTCGAACTGACCTGCACCAACACGGCCAAGCTGTTCGGGCTGTACCCACAGAAGGGGACGATTGCCGTCGGCTCGGACGCCGACCTGGTGGTGTGGGACGAGACGGCGCTGCGGACGGTCAACGGGGCAGCGATGCAGTCACGGGCGGGGTACTCAGTGTACGACGGACGCGAGGTGCAGGGCTGGCCGCTGTACACCATCAGCCGGGGCGAGGTCCTGCTGGACCACGGGCAGATCACGGCCGAGCGCGGGCGCGGGCGGTGGGTCAGACGCGGCAAGACAATGCGGTTGTAGGAGCAGCCGGACGAGGCGCTTGACGCAGGACGCGGTGCACCCTACAATAGACAGGGCGGAAGAGTCAAGATAACCCAGAAAGGGGAACAGACATGACGGAGACGACAGCCCAGTCAGCGGAAGACCCAACCGTCGACGATCTGGCCGACGAGGCTCACGCGACGTCCACGAGCGGCAAGAACGAGGGCGCCGGGGCCAGCCGAGCGGGGTTTGAGAATCCCGTGAACCTCGATACGGCCTCCACCGCGATGGAGGCCAGCGGTCCGCCCGCCTTTCTCCCACCCGCTGGTGGGTCTCAGCCTCAACCCTAAACTCATCCCAGGGTGAAACCCGCAGCATGCCAGCGACTGGAAGTCGCTCCTGGCGGGCGGCCGACTGTCGTCGGCGCTACAGGGCAGCGCTACAGGGCGGCGCTAGCCGTGACCCCAGCCTCTTCAATCCCCGACCACGTCCTCAGGAGGGCACTCTCATGCTGAGAATCGTGAATGGTTATTCGCAGACGATGTGGGTTGCGATCTGGTACTACCATCCAAACTGTCCGGACGGCGGGAGCTGGTCCAAGAAGGGCTGGTGGCAGATTCCCCCCGGCGGGAGCAAGGTTGTCTACGGCGGCGACCTGGATAATCTCAACCGCTACTACTGCTATCACGCCCATGCCAGCGATGGGACGCATTGGTCTGGCCCGTACGTGACGGCCTGCCCACCCCAGGCCTTCGATTGGTGCTTGAACACGGCGAACACGCAGTCGGTGCAGCGGGGCTTTCGTCTGCTAGACATCAACAGCTACGACAACTATACCTTGACGCTGCACGCCTGATCCTCGGTCGGCGGGCGGCCGACTGAAGTCGGCGCTACACGGAGGCGCGACAGGGGCATAGAACACGGATTCACAGAATCGGCAGATCAGAGATGACTGATCCGCCCATTCTGTGAATCCGTGTTCTACTGTTCTACAGCGCGGCGAAGTAGATGGCTTCGGGGTGGTGGACGACCATGGCAGCCGTCGACTGCTCGGGGACGAGCTGGTAGGCGCTGGTGAGGCTGACGCCGATCTGCTCTTCGGCGGGCAGCAACTGGAACACCTTCTCGTGGTCGGCCAGGTCGGGCATGGCGGGGTAGCCCCACGAGTAGCGCAGGCCGCGCTTGTCGGCCAGGCCAAGCTCCTGGCGGATGTGGCGGTGGGTGTACTCGGCCATCGCCTCGGCCATCTCGACGGAGAAGCCGTGGATGTAGTAGCCCTCAGTGTAATCGCCGCCCTGCATGAGGGCGTCGGATAGCTCGTCGGCGGCGTCGCCCACGGTGACGACCTGGAACGAGACGACGTCGAACTTGCCGGAGCCGACGGGCGCGAAGTAGTCGGCCAGGCACAGCGCGCCCCGGTTACGCTGGCGGGGGAACGTGAAGCGGGCCAGCTCCACGGGCGCGACGATGGACGACTGACGACCGACGACTGCCCCGCTCTGGTCACTGTCGCCCTGCTCCTCTGCGGAGAGAGTGAGGGTAGGGCTTGGCGAGACAGGACGTCGCTGGCTAACACTGCCGTCGTCCATCGTCCGTCGTCTATCGTCAAGGCGGGGGCGCAGCACCTCGCTCGTCTCGCCGGCGCGCATGACCTGGCCGCCGTCGCTGGTGCGGCCGCGGGTCGGGAAGGCGACGGTAGCCGGGTCGTAGACGATGACCGTGTCGCCGTCGGACTGGGCCGGGAAGTAGCCGTAGATGGCGCGGGGCTGGAGCCAGCCCTCGCGCCTGGCCCGCGCCTTTAACTCGGCGAGCTTCGGGCCGTACTCCTGCTCCACCAACTGGTCAAACTGCGCGCCCTGCGTGCCGCGCGCGCCCCACGCCAGGCGGAACAGCTCGCGCGTGTCCAGACAGGCGAACACTTCGTCCAGCGGGACGTTGTCCAGGACGCGCCAGCCCCAGAAGGGCGGCTGCGGGATGTTGGGCGCGGGGCCGACCTGCTTGAAGACGACGCCTTCGGGGGCGGCGGGCTTGGCGTCCTCCTTGAGGAAGACGTCGGCGCGGGCGTCCGCGATGACGCGCTCGACCAGGGCCGGGCGGCGCTGCGGGTCTTGTAGGGCGTCGACGGTCTCCAGGCCCTCGAAGGCGTCCTTGCAGTAGAAGACGCCGGGCGCGTAGGGCGTGCCCGCGTCGTCGACGAACAGGGCGCGGCGGCCAAAGCGGCGGTTGATGGCCGCGCCGCCGATGAGGACGGGGATGTTCAGGCCGCGGCGGTGGAGTTCCTGGACGCACAGGGGCATCTGCTTGGAGGTGCTGACGAGCAGGGCCGAGAGGCCGATGGCGTCGGCCTGGACTTCGAGCGCCTTGTCGATGATGGTGTTGATGGGCACCTGTTTGCCTAGGTCGTAGACGGTGTAGCCGTTGTTGCTGAGGATGGTGTTGACGAGGTTCTTGCCGATGTCGTGGACGTCGCCAAACACCGTCGCCAGGACAACGCGACCCTTGGTGGTCCCTTCGAGGCGGTCGAGGTAGGTCTCCAGGCGCGCCACGGCCTTCTTCATCACCTCGGCGCTCTGGAGAACGAAGGGCAGGATCAGCTCGCCGGCGCCGAACTTGTCGCCGACTTCCTTCATGGCGGGCAGCAGGACGGTGTTGAGGACCTGGACGGCGCCCTCGCTCGTCGGCGCGCCGCCGCTGGCGTGGGCGATGGCCTCGTCCACGAGGTCCTCGATGCCGTCCTTCTTGCGGTGGACGATCTGCCAGTGGAGCTTCTGCTCGACGGTCATGCCGGCCGTCGGGTCTTCCTTCTCCTGGTCGGTGTCAGCGGTCGCCTCGCGGCCCTGCCAGTAGGCGATGTACTGGGGCAGGGCGTCCTCGGAGCGGTTGAAGATGAGGTTCTCGGCCAGGGCGCGCTGCTCGGCGTCGATCTCGGCGTAGGGCGTGATGTGGACGGGGTTGACAATCGCCATGTCCAGGCCCGCCTTGACGCAGTGGTAGAGGAACACCGAGTTGAGGACGGCGCGCGCCTGGGGCTGCAAGCCGAAGGAGACGTTGGACACGCCGACACTGGTCAGGACACCGGGGCACTCGGCCTTGATGCTCGCGATGCCCTCGATGGTCCACTTGGCGTCCTCGCGCAACTCGGCCTGGCCCGTCGTGACGGGGAAGACCTGGGGGTCGAAGATGAGGTCGTGGGCGGGCAGGCCGTACTCGTGGACGACGATGTCGTAGATGCGCTTCGCCACCTCGACCTTGCGCTCGACCTCGTGGGCCATGCCCTTCTCGTCGATGGTCAGGGCGATGACCGCCGCGCCGTGGGCCTTGACCAGCGGCAGGTAGCTGTCGATGCGCTCGCGCCCGCGCTCCAGGTTGACCGAGTTGATGATGGCGCGGCCGGGGCAGCGTTCCAGCG
>CAZLBQ010000297.1:0-7917 GCA_964557745.1 uncultured Anaerolineales bacterium | reverse complement strand
AAACGCCCCGCTAGATAACTCGGTTCCGCGTCTTCCGCGCTCTTCCGCGCCTTTCGTGGTCCAACAGTTTTGCTGAACGAAAACCGCCCTAAGCGCTAGGCCTAGGGCGGTTTTGTTATGTCGATTAGGCGGTCTGTTCGAGGTCGTCCCAGTGGAGGGGCTGCTCGCTCTGGGTGAGCAGGAGCGGGCCGCCAGTGCGGCGGATGGTCTCCGGCTGGATGACGATCTTGCGCACGTCGCTGCGGCTGGGGACTTCGAACATGACGTCGAGCAGAACGCTCTCGATGATGGTCCGCAGGCCGCGCGCGCCGGTCTTGATCTTCATCGCTTCCTGGGCGGCGGCTTCGAGGGCCTCGGGCGTGAACTGCAACTCGACCTTGTCCATGGCAAACAGCTTCTGGAACTGCTTGACCAGAGCGTTGCGCGGGCGGGTCAGGATGTCGACCATCATCGGCTCGTCCAGCGGCTCGACGGAAACGACGACAGGCAGACGGCCGATAAACTCAGGGATGAGGCCATACTCCAGGAGATCGTCGGCGTTGATGCGCTGGAGCAGTTCGCCGATGGGCAGGTCGCGCGGGCCGCCCGAGTCGTCGGACTGGAAGCCGACGGGCGACTTGTTGACGGTGCGCTTGGCGATGACCTTCTCGATACCCTCGAACGCGCCGCCGCAGATGAACAGGATGTTGGTGGTGTCGAGCTGGATGAAATCCTGGTGCGGGTGCTTGCGGCCGCCCTGGGGCGGGACGCTGGCAACGGTCCCCTCGATGATCTTGAGCAGGGCTTGCTGGACACCTTCGCCGGAGACGTCGCGGGTGATGGACGGGTTGTCGCCGGTCTTGCGGGCCGTCTTGTCGATCTCGTCGATGTAGACGATGCCCTTGGAGGCGCGCTCCAGGTCGTAGTCGGCGGCCTGGATTAGACGCAGCAGGATGTTCTCGACGTCTTCGCCGACATAGCCGGCCTCAGTGAGGGCGGTGGCATCGGCGATGGTGAAGGGGACGTCGAGGATGCGGGCCAGGGTCTGGGCCAGGAGGGTCTTGCCACAACCGGTGGGGCCGATGAGGAGGATGTTGCTCTTCTGCAACTCGACCTCATCGGAGCGGACGCCAGCGCGGATGCGCTTGTAGTGGTTGTACACGGCCACGGACAGGACCTTCTTGGCGCGGTCCTGTCCGATGACGTATTCGTTCAGGCGGCGGTAGATTTCTTTGGGTGTGGGCGGCTTTGGCAGATTAAAGTCGCGCGACGGGGCGACAGGCTCTTGCGCCTCCTCAAGGAGCATTTCCTTGCAGAGATCAACGCACTCATCGCAGATGTAGACGTTGTCAGGGCCAGCGATAAGACGGTTGACCTGGTCCTGCTCGCGTTTGCAGAAGGAGCAGATATGCCCGCTCCCACGGCGGCTACTTCTTGCCATTCGCCCCCTCCATCTCGCGGACGTCGTCGGGCCGCGACTCCTCGGTGAAGTGAATCTCAGGCCCGGGCAGGACGGCGTCCACCAGGCCGTACTCCTTCGCCGCGAGGGCGTCGAGGTAGCGGTCGCGGTCGAAGTCGCGGGCGATGCGCTGGATGGTCTGGCCGGTGTGGTGGGACATGATCTCGTGCATGCGGCGCTGGAGGCGCAGCAACTCCTTAGCGACGATCTCGACGTCCTGGGTGTAGCCGCGCGCGCCACCGCCGGCGGGGTGCATGTGGATGGTGGCGTTGGGCAAGGCATAGCGGCGACCGGCGGTGCCTGAAGCCAGGAGAACAGTGCCCATGCTGGCGGTCATACCGACGGCGACGGTGGAGACGGGGGCGCGGATGGCCTGCATGGTGTCATAGATGGCGAGACCGGCATACACCACGCCGCCCGGCGAGTTGATGTACATCTTGATTTCTTTCTCCTGGTCCTGGCTGTCCAGGTACAGGAGCTGGGCGACGATGAGGTTGGCAATCTGGTCATCGATGGGGGTGCCGAGGAAGACGATGCGCTCCTTGTAGAGGTAGGAGAAGATGTCCCACCCGCGCTCGCCGCGCCCGGTGTTCTCGATGACAGAGGGGATTAAGGCCTGGGGTAGCATCGGACGTTCCTTTCTGTGACGGCCTGGTCTCTAGTGTACAACAAACTGGGTGAAGATTCAATACCTGTACTGGTCTCTTACGTGTGATTTACCGTCGCCGGGAAACCTTACGCAGGTTTGCTCTCCGCCTCGTCGCCGACCTCAACCGCGCTCTCGGCGTCGGCCTGGAGGTCCGCCAGGTTCTCATGGGCGGCTTCGAGACCCGCTTCGGTGTCCGTCTCTTCCGTCTCGGCGTCCGTTGCGGTGTCGGGCAAGAGTTGGGACAGGTCGGGCCAGTCGGCGGGCTTGCCGGAGGCATTCTCGACCAGCCAGGCCAGCGCGGCGGTCAGGCGGGCGTTGCCCTGGCGCTCAGGTTCGACGTCGGCCGGGGCCTCGATGCCCTCGCGGCGGGCGACCTCATCGAGCAGCAGGGCGCGCTGGATGCGCTTCTGGATGCCGGGCACGAGACTGGCGCGGAACTGGTCCATATCAGAGTTGGTGAAGCGCAGGTAGTTGTCGAGGGTGAAGCCCATGCGCTGCATGCCTTCGGCCTGACGCTCAACCTCTTCCTCCAGCTCGCGGGCCGTTAGGATGGGCGGATAGTTGATGATGGCCTGGGCGGCGACGGCGTCGAGGACCTGCTCTTCCAACTGGTTGCGGGCTTCGCGGGCGCGCCGCGCCGTCTCGTTGATGCGGATGCGTTCGCGGAGCTGGTCCACGGTCGCCACATCGTTGAGGTCGAGGTCCTTGACGAACTGGTCGTCGAGGGCGGGCAACTCGCGCTCTTTGACGCTCTTGACTTCGACGGTGAAGTGGGCGCTCTTGCCGCGCAGGGCTTCGCGGGCGAAGTCATCGGGGTAGGTGAGGTCGAACTCGCGGCTCTCGCCGGCGCTCATGCCGATGACTTCGTCAAGGAAGTCGGGCGGGAATTCCTTGAAGGAGTCCTCAGTGAGGACCATCTGCTGGTCGTGGACGTCGATCATGGGGTCGCCGTCAAGCTGGCCGTGGACATCGGCGGTGATCTGGTCGTCGCGCTGGGCGGGCCGCTCGACGGGGTTCCACGTGCCTTGCTGCGTCTGCAACTCTTCGATGATCTCGTCGATGTCGTCGTCGGTGACATCGATGTCCTCGGCCTCAACCTTGACATTCCTGTAGTCGGCGGGGTCAACTTCGGGCTTGAGGGGGACGAGAGCACGGAACGTCAGCGGGTCGGGTTGGAGGACTTCGATGCGACCGGGAGCGTACGGCTCCAACTCGGCCTGGGCGACGGCGTCCTGGTAGATCTGCGGCCCCATCTCTTCGACGGCCTCTTCGAAGAGCTGATCACGGCCGAAGCGCTGGAGGACGATGTGATAGGGGGCTTTACCGGGGCGGAAGCCGGGGATGCGATAGCGTTGGGCGATGTGTTGGGCGGCATGCCGCATGGCGCGCTCGACCCGTTCCGGCTCGACCTCGATGTGGAGGACGGTCTGGTGGTCTTCGACGCCTTGTTGGGTGATGTTCAACGGTGGGGACTCCCTTGCAGTGGTCAGAAGTCAGTGGTCAGTAGGCGGTAGTCAGTGCGGTCGCTTGCTTGCAAGTTGCGGGCCAGCGCGTAGCGGCAAGATGCCGACTGAAGTCCACGCTACGTATGGCTCCCGTAAATTATAGCACAAGTAATGGCTAAATAACGAACTTCGGAGGAGGAAGCAGGCGAAGGCTGGGCGCCTGGAACACGACCGGCTCGTCCCCCTCGCCCCAGGCGTCATGTCTGGGCGGGATTGTACAATGGGGGAGCGGATTGAACGCCCCTCTCTGGAAGAACGCAATAGGGCTAACTAGGGGGCGGAGAAGGCCCCGATGACGGGCATGGTGCGGGCGCGCATGACGTGGGCGAGGTAGACGAAGTGGTCGAAGTCGAGGGGGGCGGCCTGGAGGGGGGTGGGGCGGAGGTCAGGGTGGGCGCGGGTGAGAAGGAGGGCCACCAGGACAAGAGCCAGGGCTTGTAGGAGGAGGAAGGTGAACCGTCGTCGCATAGTACCTCTTTTCTCAGTAGGGTGTTGCAGAGGAGAGAGGTAGCAAGTAGCGGGCCGGGCATTAGACAGGATTAACAGAATGGAAGAAATGTACCAGACAGTGGAGGCCAGGCCAGCTACGCGGGGCGGTGGGGGAGGAGGCGGCGAGCGAGAGCGCGGTCGTCGGGGGTGATGGCGCCGAGGGCGACGAGGGCAACGAGGTAGGCCAGGGCGGCCAGGACAACGGCGAGCGGCCAGGGGAGCGGCAGAACAGCAATGGCAGGAAGCCAGGGGGTGGGGACAAGGAGAGCGAGGACGAGGGCGAGGGGCAGGCAGGCGAGGGCCGGCCGCCAGGCGAGCGCCAGCGGGTTGACGGGGGCGACGTGGCGGCGGATGGCCCACAGGAAGGGGAGCATGAGGACTAGCTCGGACAGGATGGTGATGACGGCGGCGGCGGGGTAGCCGTAGCGCGGGATGAAGATCAGGTTGGCGACCAGGTTGAAGACGACGGCCAGGGCGAAGCTGCGCGTAATCCAGCGGGCCTGGTCGACGGCGACGAGGACGTACTGGGTGACGCCATTGACGAAGCTGAAGGGCAGGAACCAGATCATGATGCGCAGGGCGATGGCGCCGTGGGGCAGGTAGGCGGCGCCGCCGAGCAGGCTGACGAGCGGCTCGGCCAGGAAGGTGGTGGCGGTGGCGACGGGCAGGGCGATGAAGAGCAGCACACGCAGCGCCAGGATATAGGTGCGGGCCAGGGACGAGGGCTGAGCATCGCTCGGCGACGGGCGGTCGGCGGCCAGGCGCGACATGAGGGGGAAGATGGCCAGGGTGAAGTAGGCCGGGATGATGAGCAGGGCGTCGATCCACTTGTAGGCCGTGGAGTACCAGCCGACGACGATGTCGCCCTGGAGCGGTTGCAGCAAGGTGACGTCGACCTTGAAGAACAGGGTTTGCAGGAGGTGGTTGAGCATCAGGGGGTACGATGCGAGGGCGATGCCGCGCAGGGCCGGGGAGGGGACGGCCAGGCGCGGGGGGAAGAACAGGCGCCCCGACGACCGCCACAGAATGGCGACGTTGACGAGGTTGCTGACGATGGCGACGAGGGCCAGGCCGACGATGCCCCAGCCGAGGAGGAGGGCCAGCGTCCCGAGCGTGACCTTGAGCAGGGTGGTCAGGCTGGTCAGGCCGGCCGGGTACTCCATGCGCTCGTAGGCATAGAAGATGGAGCTGAGGCCGGCGGCGATGTTGCCGGGGATGAGGGCGACGGTCAGGAGCAGGATGGCCAGCGCGGTGTCCCAGGTCAGGCCGAACCATTGCCACCAGGCGAAGCCGAGCAGGAGGAGAACGGGCAGGGCCAGGGCGAGCAGGAGCAGGCGCAGGGTGACAGTGTGAGCCAGGGTGTCGGCGGCGTGCCCCCTGTCCTGGGCGACCTGGCGGGTGAGGTAGAGGTTGAGACCGAAGTTGCTCCAGATTTCGAGGTAGCCGACGATGGCGATGGCGAAGTAGTAGCGGCCGGCCAGGGCGGGGCCGAGCAGGCGCAGCATGAGGGCGGCGAAGGCGAAGTCGACGACCTTGTTGCCCAGGGTGGTGAGCATGGGGGCCAGGGAGTTGCGGGCAACGCGGCGGACGGTGTCGGTCTCGTGGCCGGGGCCGTAGACACGCCGCCAGGCGGCGAAGCCCAGCAGGAAGGCGAGCAGCGCCCCGGACAGGAAGGACAGGTACAGACCGACCTTGGCGGACATGGGTGAGTAGGTGAGGCGGACGCGCCAGGCGCCGGCGGGGAGGGGAAGGGCGCGGAAAGCGCCGTCGGCGCGGACGATGGGGAGAGGCTGTTCCGTTCCCTCACCCCCAAGACCCTCACCCCCTTCTCGCCCCCGTCGCGCTACATCTGACGCCGGCGGCTCGGCCCCTCCCCCACTAGGGGAGAGGGGGGTGAGGAAGGCCTGCCAGCCGGGGAAGAAGCTGTCGGTGACGACGAGCCAGCCGTCGGGGCGCGCGCGGGTGACGTCGAGTTCGAGGGTGTTGATGGAGACGCGGCGGAGGGAAACGGAATCCCCCCCCTCTCCCCCAGTGGGAGAGGGGTCAGGGGTGAGGGGAGAAGACGGCAGCGGGCCTTCGATAACGGCGACGCGGCGGAGGTCAACCTGGGCCAGCGTGGCATAGACGGCGGCGGTGTCGCCCTGCGGGACAGAGCGGGCCTCGTCGACGAGGAAGGCGCGGGGTAGGGCGTCGTCGTTGCCGTAAATCTTGAGTTCGCCGTCATAGGCAAGGTTCCAGCCAGGGCGGCTCACGGCGCGGTTGGCGAGCACGTAGCGGACGCCCAGCAGGTCGAGCAAGGGCAAGTCGAGGGCGTCGGTCCGGCGCAGCGGGGCGACCTGGTTGAACAGGAGCAGGTCTTGCTCCCCCGTCTGGCGCATAAAGTCGACATACGGGCGCGGGATGATGGAGTCGTAGCCACGCGCGTCTTCCAGGCCATAGAGCATGGCGAGGTTGGGGGCAAGCAGTCCTTTGTCGCTCAGGGCGTCGAGGCGGAAGGGGCCTTCCTCGGCGGCGCGTTGGCGCAGCCACTGGAGGGCGGGTGGGACGAAGTCGGCCAAGCGGGGGTCGACGGCGGGGTTGAAGCCGTAGGAAGCGACGAAGAGGTCGGCGGCCAGGACGACGAGGGCGAAGACCGGAGTGAGCCACGCAGGGGCACGCGGGGACACTAAGGTCCAGGAAGATGGTGACCATTTCTGCGTAGCGAGGGCCAGGGCCAGGCCGGAGAGAAGCAGGAAGACGGCGAACAGGAGCAGGTTGCGGCCCTGGTAGGACAGGAAGGCGTCACCGCCGCTGAAGACATCTCCCGCGCGGGCCAGGCGGTCCACCAGGCGGTCGCCCAGGGGCAGCAGGCGGGCGCGCAGGCTGTAGGCGACGGCCAGGCCGAGCAAGCCCAGCCCACCGAGAGCGGCGGCGGCCAGCCCCAGGCGGCGGGCGAAGCCGGGGACGCGGGGGAGGGCCGCCCAGCCGAAGCCGGCGAGCATAGCCAGGCTGAAAGCGTAGGGGTAGACCCAGCGGAACGGGGTATGGAGCTGGCTGAAGCCGGGCAGGACGTACAGCAGCGCATACGCGGGCGTGCCAAAGGCGAAGAGCAGGGAGACGAGGGCGAGTAGGGCAAAGAGGAGGATGAATGGCGTATGGCTGATGGATGATGGCGTACCACTGATGGCGTATGACGTGTTGCGCGCCGCTTGCTGCCTGCCGCCTGCTGCCCGCTGCCCGCCACGTGCCGCCTGCCGCGCGCTCCCTGCTGCCTGCCGTTTGCTACGCGCGGCGCTCCACAGGGCAACGAGGGCGAGGAGGAGGGGCAGGAGGCCAGCGTAGACCGCCCCTTCGACATAGTTCTTGATGCCCCAGGTCAGGTCCTGGACCGGCTCACCCGCGCGATTGCGCAGGTCGCTGACCCACCCCGGCTGGTAGACGCTGTAGTAGCCGTGATGGCTGGGGCTGCCGTAGACGTCGGGCATGACGAAGGCCAGGACGTGACGCGGCGGGAAGGCGTAGTTGTAGACCTCCTGGAGAGTGGTCCCACCCTGGCGGAAGTTCTGGCTGACGAGTTCGTAGAGCGGGACAACCTGGACGGCGGCGAGGGTCAGGCCGATGGCGACGACCGCCCCTAGCGTCAGGGCGACCCCGACGAGGGTTGAAGGTTGAAGATGGCGGGCCAGGGTGATGAGGCGGCCGAGGGCGTAGAAGGCGGCGACGAGGAGGGTGTAGAGGGCGATTTCGATGTGGCCCGCGAAGAAGACGAGGGCGACGGCAGCGGCGCCGAGAGTGGCATATAGCGTCGTCCCCAGGCTGAGGCCGTCGCCGCGCGCCAGGCGATGAATGAGTTGCTC
>CAZLBQ010000296.1:0-7978 GCA_964557745.1 uncultured Anaerolineales bacterium | reverse complement strand
CTGCGCCACGCCACGCCGCGCAGCCTGGTCATCCTGGACGAGGTTGGGCGCGGGACGAGCACGTACGATGGGCTGTCCATCGCCTGGGCCGTGGTCGAGTACCTCCACAACAACCCCGACCTGCGCGCCAAGACGCTGTTCGCCACCCACTACCACGAGTTGACCGAGTTGGGCGACCGGCTGCCCCGCGTCCGCAACTTCAACGTGGCGGTGACCGAGGAGGGCGACGACGTCGTCTTCCTGCACAAGATCGTGCCGGGTGGGGCGGATCGCTCGTACGGTATCCACGTCGCCCAACTGGCCGGCCTGCCTAAGGCGGTCATCCAGCGCGCCAACGAGATACTGGCCGACCTGGAGAAAGAGGCCCGCGCGCCGGGCGCGCCGCACCCCGACGACCGCCGCCCACGCCAGTTGACGATGTTCGCCACGGAGAACCCGGTGGTGACCGCCCTCAAGGAGCTAGACGTCAACCAGTTGACGCCGCTGGACGCCATCAACACGCTGTACCAGTTACAGAAGCGCGCCAAAGAGGAGTGAGAGCGACAAGAACAGACCTGACAGGTCTTGAAGACCTGTCAGGTCTGTCGATTTCAGAAGGACAGCGGGCGGTTAGAATACGTCGTCGGCGGCGAGGATGGTCTGCGCCAGTTCGGCCATCTTGATGCGGCGGTCGCGGGCCTTGCGGCGCATGTGCTCGTAGGCTTCTTCCTCGCCCACGCCGAGCCGCCGCATGAGAATGCCCTTCGCCCGCTCGACGATCTTGCGCTCGCGCAGCGCCTGCTGAGCTGAGTCGGCCTCCTTGCGGAGGTCAATCATCTCCTTGAAGCGGCTGTGGGCGATGCGCAGCGCCGGCCCTAGCTCCTTCTCATCGACCGGCTTGATGAGGTAGTTCATGACGCCGATGAGGTCGGCGGCATGAACAAAAGCGTCGTCGGCATATGATGTCAGAATCACAATCGCCGACGGCGTCTGCTCCATAATGGCCTTCGAGGCGGTCAGCCCATCCATGTCGGGCATCTTAATGTCCATCAGGATCACATCCGGCTGAGCCTCCGCCACTAACTGCACGGCTTCCTCGCCGTTGCGGGCTTCGCCTACCACCTCGTGACCCAACTCCGTGAGATGACCGCGCAGGCTCAAGGCGACGAGCGCGTCATCCTCTGCCACGAGAACTCTGAGCGGAACTGTTGCTGCCATTGCCTACCCCCTTGGCTCCGGGTTGCCTACTTGGGCATGCAGGACCGCCGCTCTGGAAGAGCGGGGGTCCATTGCGGGGAAATATTCGAGTGGGATCGTAAAGGCGACACGCGTCTGTCCGGCCGCGGACTCAAGTTGAAGCCCAACTCTAAACTCTCTCTGAAGCAAGATTTGGACCAGCTTCAGCCCGGCTAGCGGCGACGAGGCCAGGTCGAAGTGGGGCGGAAAGCCGGGCCCGGGATCGATCACGGCAATCTCAACGCCGCTGGGCTGGGCCGTGATGTTGAGGCGGATGATGCCCGGGCGGTCGCGCAGGCCGTGCTGGAAGGCGTTGGCGATGAGTTCGTGGACGACAAGCCCGACAATCTGGGCATGCTCCATCGCGAGGTCGATGCCGGGCCGGTTGGACGTCACCTGGACCGACTGATCGGGCAGCGCCCACAGCGTCGCCAACTGGTGGGCGACGGTCTCGAGCAGCGGGTGGAGGGGGATGGGGCCGCCCTCGCGCTTGAACAGGAAGTCCTGGGTGGCCGAGATGCTCTTGATGCGCCGCAGCGCGCCCTTGATGGCCGCCTCAGCCGTCGTCTCCGTGCTGAGTTGGAAGGAGAGGATACCGCTGATGGCCTGCAGGTTGTTGCGGACGCGGTGCTGCAACTCGCGCATCAGCAGGGTCTTCATCTCCAGGTCGCGCTCGGCGCGGGCATGGAGCGCCGCATTCTCAATCGCCAGGGCGGCGCGGTTCGCCATGGTCTCGAACAGGCGCATCTCCTCCTGACTGAAGGGAAGCGCGCCGGTCCGCCCAAGCACCGCCGCGCCGAGGCGCCGCCCGCGCACTGTCAGCAAGACGCCCAGGACGGCCCGCTCGCTGTGGCCATCGCTGTCCGCGTCGTTCAGAAGGGCCTGCATCGTCTGGCCGTGGCGTGACAGCCGCCTCAGGAAGTCAGTCAGATCGGCGTCGGCCGGATTGACCCGCGCCGCGTCGCCGAAGACGGCGTGGGTCTGGAGATGCTTGACATCCGGCTCATCGAGGAAGATAGCGCCGGTGTCGGCGGACGTGATACGGGCCATCTTCTCGATGAGACCGGCCAGCATGGCGTCGAGGGGCAGATCGGACAGACCGACCGCTGTCACTGCCTCCAGCGCTTCGAGGCGGCGGCGGGTCTGGCGCTCCTGGGCGTAGGACGCCTCCAACTCGCGGTTGCGGCGCGCCAGCGCCCGCTCGTTGTGGACGATGCGGAACATGGCGCGCACGCGCAAGAGGAGTTCGTCGACCTCGAAGGGCTTGCGCAGGTACTCGTCGGCGCCCGCCTCGAGACCGGCTACAACGTCATTGGTCGCGCCACGCGCCGTGAGCATCACCACGGGCAGGAAGTGACCCTCGCCTGCTCGGCCCCAGCGAGCCTTCAGGCGGCGGCAGACCTCGAAGCCGTCCATGCCTGGCAACATCACGTCGAGGAGGACGAGGTCGGCGGGCTGCTGTTCCATCGCCGCCAACCCGGCCTCGCCGCTGCCCGCGCATATCACCGCGTAGCCTTCCTGGTCGAGAATGTCCTGCACCAACTCGGAGGTGGCGTGGTTGTCTTCGATCAAGAGAATGGTGTTCTGGTCTGGGAGCGGCGTGGCTTCCGGTGTTGGTGGCTGCATTACATTCGCTCTCGCTCGCGCAGCGCCCGCTCGACGTCCCGTTTCGCATCCCGGTCGGCGATGGCGTCGCGCTTGTCATAAAGTTTCTTGCCTCGCGCCAGGGCGAGTTCAACCTTGGCGCGGTTGTCCTTGAGGTAGACGCGCAGGGGGATGAGCGCCATCCCCTTCTCGGTCACGGCGCCCACCAGACGGTTGATTTCCTTGCGGTGCAGGAGGAGCTTGCGGGGACGCATCGGGTCGTGGGTGGCGTAGCCCGCCTGGTCGTAGGGCGCGATGTGGACGTTGAACATCCACAGCTCGCCGTCCTTGACGTGAGCGTAGCTGTCGCGCAGGTTGATGTGCCCGCCGCGCATCGACTTGATCTCGGTGCCGGTCAGCGCCACGCCGGCCTCGTAGGTCTCTTCGATGAAGTAGTCGTGACGCGCCTTGCGGTTCTCGGCCAGGGTCCGATTGGCGCGGTCAACCCCATTGTTTGACATAAGATAGTCCAGTTTTCAGGCGTAGCGGGGGAGTGGAGGCGCTCTCGCGGGCGCTAACTCCCGGTGCGCAGGTACTCAAGGGCGCGCTCGAGCTGCAAGTCCTTGCCCTGCTTCGTCGCGTCCTCGGTCTGCTCGACGGCGATGTGGGGCTCGATGCCCGCCTTCGAGATGTCCAACTTGTCGGGCGTCAGCCAGTGGGCGACGGTGACGTGGAGCGTCGAGCCGTCCGAGAGTTGGTGGACGTTCTGGACGCTGCCCTTACCAAACGTCTTCGCGCCGACCAGGATGCCGCGCTTGCGGTCGCGGATCGCGCCTGACAGAATCTCAGACGCGCTGGCGCTGCCGCCGTTGACCAGGACGACCACCGGCAGGTCGAGGGCGACGCCGCCCGCCTTAGCGCGGAAGACGTCCTCTTTGCCGTCGCTGCGGCGCTCGTAGGCGATGACGCCGTCGCCGATGAACTGGCTGGCGATGTCGATGGCCGAGTTGAGGAAGCCGCCCGGGTTGTTGCGCAGGTCCAGGACGAGGGACTTGGCTCCCTTGTCGCGCAACTCCTGGATGCCGCGCTGCAACTCACTGTTGGTGCGCTCACCGAAGAGGGTCATGCGCAGATAGCCGACCTGGGGCGCGTTGAGGTCGTCCAGGACGCGCCAGGTGACCGTGGGGGTCTCGATGGGGGCCCGCACGATGGTCACATCGAAGGTGTCGCCGCCGCGCTGAATCGTGAGCGTGACGGGCGTGCCCTTGGGGCCGCGAATCAGGATGACGGCGTCGGTGGTGCTCAGCCCGGCGATGTCCCTACCGTCCACCTTCAGGACAAGGTCGTTGGCCTTGAGACCGGCCCTCTCGGCGGGCGAGCCGGCGATGGGGCTGACGATGACGAGCCTGCCGTCGGCGTTGGTCTGGACCGTCGCGCCGATGCCCTCGAACTGCCCCGCCAGGTCGCTGCGCTCCATGCTGGCGGCGTGCGGGTCGATGAAGACGGTGTTGGGGTCATTCAGAGTCGCCAGCGCGCCCCGTGTCGCCCCGTGGCTCATCGTCTTGTCGTCGGGCACCTGGCCGTAGAACTCGCGCTCGACGATGCTCCAGGTCTCCCAGAACGTCTTGAACTCGTCGGGCTGGCCCCGCCCGGTGAGACGGTCGAGGGTCACGCCCAGGCCGGCCAGCTCGGGCGCGCGGCCCGACGCCAGCAGACTATTGGTGGCGAAGCCCGCCCCGTACGCGACGCCGACCAGCAAGAGCAGCAGGACCACCAGGGTCGCCGTCCGCACCCACTCACGCATAAGACACCCTTTCTCCACTCGCGGCTGGTGAGGGTAGACCGAAATTGTAGCACCGAGCGCGGCGCGGCGCAAACAAGGGCCTTGACAGGGGCGAAAACGGTGGTACAATATAGCTTAATTAAATGACTCTTTTATTGCGCTATTCGAGGTGGACTATGAACACGGGGTTGCGGGGCGGCCAGCGCCATCAGATGCTCGTGGAGTGGACACGTCAGGAGGTGCCGGCCAGGGTCCAGGCGGCCTTTCCTGAGCCAACATGGTACTTCATCTACGACGATGGCTACATGGCCGGCTTGCTGGGTACAAGCGGCAACGGGGACCGCCGCGAAGGGTACTATCCCGACGGCCTGTGGCTCTACAGGACGCCAGAAGGCCGCGCGGGTTTCATCATCATCGAAGTCGGCAACTATTGCCCGGACCGTACCCCAGATAACATGCCGGTCATTCATGTCGGTCTACAAGGCTGTATCAGCGTCGTGAACCCGCCGCAGGATGACAAGCTCATCATGCAAGTCGCCGAGTTGCTCCGCACGTCGCTGCCTTTCCCGGCCGAGCCGCCGCAGCAACGCGATCCCAATGAGCGCGTGCGGCGGCTTCTGCACAACCTCGACATAAGCACTGCTAAGGGTCAACGCGACGCCGCGATTTTGACGCTCATTCTTGGCGGCGCTCGCAACTGTGACATTGTCGCCTCGGCGCAATTCACGGGCATCAACAAAGGGGGCCGATCCACAGGCAAGGCCGTCAACTCCGCGACCATCAAGCGCCTGCTTCGTGACTATACCAGGTAAGCCGCCCCACGAAAGGCCATATTTTATGTCTAGTCATATTGTCTCCTCCCCTGCTCTTATCCTTCCAGATGGAAGCGCTTCCTTGGATGCCAGTCTCCTCGCCGGGCAACTTGCGCCGTCCAGCATCAAGATGTACGCGCGTGATTTCCGGGCTTATCTCGACTTCGCGCAGACACCGGAGGCGGCTCTCGACCCGGCGACGCTCGGCCGCTGGCGCGCCCATCTGGCCTCCGAAACTGACCTCTCCCCTAACACCATCAATCGCATGCTCAGTTCAGTCAAGCGCATCATCGCCGAGGCGGTGCGTCAAGGTTATGTCAATGAACAAGGGTTGGATGATGCCTTCAAGCGGGTGGATGGGGTTAAAACGAAGGCTCTCAAGGAGCGGCTGAAGCCCAACGCTCGGACGCCAATCAGTCCTGAAGACATGCGGCGGCTGTGCGACGCGCCGGACCAGGCCACGCTGATCGGGGCGCGCGACGCTGCCCTGCTACACACCCTCGCCAGCAGTGGCATGCGCATCTCCGAAGCCGCCACGCTTACCAAACGCCAGATCATCGCCAAGAAGGGCGGCTATGTAGTGAGCATCATGGGGAAGAACGATGTCGAACCACGGGATGCCCCGCTCAAGCGCGAAGCCTATCAGTTGATTGTGGCGTGGTTGGAGCAGCGGCCGGTGCAGAGCGAGTACGTGTTTACCAGCTTCGAGGGGCGGGGCGAGCGGGCTTCGGCGAAAGCACTGAGCGCCGTGGGCGCGTGGCGGGTGGTACAGCACTATGCCGACGTTGTGGGCCTGAGTCACATCAAGCCCCACGACTTTCGCCGCTTCGTGGGCACCGAGTTGGCCAAGCGTGACGTGCGCAAGGCGCAGAAGGCGTTGGGGCATAAGCGCATCGACACGACGGTACGCCACTACGTGCTTGACGAGTTGGAGGTAGGGCTTACAGACGATCTCTTCTAGCCGCCACCACAACCGTTGATGGCGTCGGGCGCACCTACGGCAGTACTTCGCTCACTGCGATGCGTCCCACCGCCTGCCCGTCGATGACGACGGGGACTTCGTCGCCAACACCGTACTCCTGGCGCTGGCGGTAGTCGGGTCGCGCGACCGGCCCCGTCGGGTCGGTGTAGACCTCGATCCGCCGTTGGTTGAGGTTGATAATCCAGTAGACCGGGATGCCGGCTTCGGCATAAGCCCGCTTCTTGACGCCTCGGTCCTGGCGTAGCGTCGCGTCGGCCACCTCGATGACCAGAATCGCATCCCCCAGACCCGGCTTGCGCTGGAGGTAGTCTCGGCGGTGGCCGCGAATCACCGACGCATCCGGTTCCGGCTCGCTATCAGGAGTGATGACAGGGTCTTGCGAGTTGACGAACCAGCCCTGCGGCAGCATGGTTTGGAGAAGATCCCGGACGATATTGGTGGCGTAGATGTGAGGCGGGTTCTTCGTCATTTTCTTTACCAGCAGCCCCTCAAGCAATTCGACGTGGTCATCTTCCGTGAGGATGCCGTGCGCGGCCATCTGGTGGTACTGCTCGACGCTCAGCCGGTAAATGTCGTCGAGCGTCAAGCTGCTCTCGACCTGAACCTGCGGTGTTTCAACCATGCCAATGACCCCTTCCTAGCGCTGGCCCGCGCGCGGCGCCAGACCGCGACAGTGCGGGGCAAGATTGGTGAGCAACACGCGCATGGCGCGCGCGTCGTCCTGCCGTCCCGCTCTCATGTAGGCCGTCTTCAATCCCCAGGCCACAACTACCCTCTGGAGCAGCAGGGCTTCCAGATGCCACCGCGTCGCCTGCATCAGTGGCGGCTTGCGGTCCCAGGCGATGCCGCCCAGCGCCTGGCGCGCGGCATCGAACTCGCCGTAGAGCGTATGGGCCAAGCCGACCGAGTACGCCAGCAGGGCGTCACGGTCGGCTATCAATCCCCGACTCAGGTTCCGTTCGTAGAAGCTCACCAGTGGAGCCGACGTTGGCGACTGGAGCAGACGCCCAATCTGCCGATCGGCCGGGTTCAGGCGCACGAACACCAGGATCAGCGCGATGACGCCGAAGAACAGCGCACCATACAGCGGGAACTGCCCCTGCTGGACCTGCCAGACCGCGCCGTAGAGGACCAGGGCCGCGAAGGCGAGGATGGGCAGCCACATCAGAGCGAGCCGCCACGAGTTCTGCTGTCGCGCCATACCGTCCCCGCTAGTCCACAAACTCCTGGACGGCGGGCAGCATGGAGCGCGGGACGCGGGCCTGGATGCGGGTCCCCCGCGCCGTATGCTCCTCGTCCTCGATCTCGCCCCGCTCGTGGATGAGGGACACGACGTCGCCCCGGCTGTAGGGCACGTGCACCTGGACCATGACCAGCCGCTCCGCCAGCGCCCGCTCGACGGCCTCCAGAAGCTGGTCGAAGCCCAGCCCTTGCTCGGCGGAGATGGGCACGCTGTTGGGGTGCGCCGCCAGGAAGTCCTGCAAGCGCTCCTGGTCCCCTAGCGACCCATTGGCCGCGGGCAACACCTTCAGGCCGAACTCGGTCTCCTCGGTCGTCGTATGCGGGTCGCTCAACAGGTCGATCTTGTTGACGGCGACGACG
>CAZLBQ010000295.1:0-7989 GCA_964557745.1 uncultured Anaerolineales bacterium | reverse complement strand
TGAACTTCGAGATCAGGAAGATCACCACCACCACCGCCGTGATCAGCGCCCCAAACAGGTTCAGCCCTTGCTTCCACCGCCAGTGTACATCATAGCGCAGCACACTCCCCTGCGTCAGAATCTCCTGCGTCGGCGTCAACGCCCCCTGGCGCATCAGCTTCGCCACCCGCTGCCACCGCACCACCATCCCCGCTTGTGACAGCGTGAAGCTCAGAAACACCCCAATCGCGTACAGCGGGATCAGTCGACTCACACTCCCCTGGAACAGCACAATCAGGATGCTCGCTAACCCCGCCAGAATGATGATCCCCCAACTGAACACCAGCCGACTCCCCCGAAACGTGAACTGCTTCGGCAGGAAGCCGTCCCCCGCGATCAGCGCCGCGAGCCGCGGAAAGTCCGCGAAGCTCGTGTTCGCCGCCATGATCAGAATCACCGTCGCCGACGCCAACGTCACCAACGTCAGCCACCCCCCGCTATACACCGTCCGCGCTACCTGCGAGATCAGCACTTCCTGCTCTGACGGCTGGGCGTGGATCAGGTAGCCCAGGATGCCCAAGCCCAGGAACATCCCCATCAGGATCGTCGCATCCCACAACAACGTCGTCGCCGCGTTCTTCGACCGCGGCTGCTTGAACACCCCGATCCCGTCGCTGATCGCCTCCACCCCGGTCAACGCCGTCGTGCCCGAACTGAACGCCCGCAGCATCAGCAGCCCGAACGCCAGCCCCGAGTACGACCCCACCTCGTGCACCGCCCCTGGCACTCCACTCACCACCCCCAACTGCCCGCTCAGCGCCTTGTAGAACCCCACCCCCAGCATCAGCAGCATCATCAGCACGAAGAAGTACGTCGGAAAGGCGAAGATGCGCCCTGACTCCTTCACCCCGCGCAGGTTGATCAGCGCCATCACCAGGATCAGCACCAGCGACAACTGCACCTTGAACGCGAACAGTTCGGGAAAGGCGCTGGCGATCTGGTCCACCCCAGAGGCGATGCTCACCGCCACCGTCAGCACGTAGTCGGTCAGCAAGGCCGCCCCAGCGCACGTGGCTGGCCCGGCCCCCAGGTTGTCGCGCGAGACGATGTAGGAGCCGCCTCCGCCCGGATAGGCGAAGATGGTCTGTCGATACGAGAAGGTGATGATGATCAGCAGCACCGCGATGGCGACGGTGATGGGCACCGCCAGCCAGTAGGCGGCCGCGCCCGCCGCGGCCAGCACGAGCAGGATCTCGCCGCCCGCGTAGGCCACCGACGACAGCGAGTCGGAGGCGAAGATGGCCAACCCGACGGTTTTGCTGATGGCCTGGTGCGGCGCGTCCGCCGTCCGCAGCGGCCGCCCGAACACAACATGGCGGATCTCATTGATTCCCATAGAAGCCTCCGCAGAAGTCCTCGGAGGCTACAAGCAAAAAGGGGACCAGCCTGAGGCCGGTCCCCGTGTAGCGCCGACTTCAGTCGGCCTGCCCCCCCCTACCGATGAGTTTAGACACTATGCTGGTTGAAGACCCACCACAGGATGAGCGGCAGCGACAACGACACCGCGCCAAATAGGATCCAGGCCAGCGGCTCACCCACGCGGCCCAAGCTGCCCTCGTGCTGCGACTCGTGATGCGACAGGTCGACGTGGCCCGGAATACCGCCGCTCAGCGGCTTGTCAGGCTCGATCCCCGCGACCAGCAGCACGACCCACCCAACCACAATCAGGATAAACAGCAAATCGGACAGCAGGAGATTTTGGATATCACTGCTCATAGCCACGCCTCCCCATACTCCTCTTCGCGTTCCGGCGTATGCAACGGCTCGCACGCCGCCGTCTTCTCCAACGTCGTCAGGTTGATGGGCACGACCGTCGTGGCGACGTTATCCAGGTCTTGCAGCGCCAACTGCTCGATGAAGTGCGAATTCTGGTGCAGGAGCTGCGTCATCGAGTTGCCGGTCTGGAGCTGACCGAGAATCACATGGATGAACATGTTCGGGTCAGAGGTCAGCTTATCGACGATGTACTTACGCAGCGGCCGGGTCACGCTGCGATAGGGTGAGGCGACAACTTCCAACTCCCCGATACCAATGCGCTCGCGCCACTTCTGCTGAATAGCCGTCACCCGATCCTCGTTGACGGCCACGTGCAGAGCGTGCCACGGCGTCCCCAACGAGTTGGCGAACTCCACCAGGCGCATCGTCTCGCGATGGACATCAGCGACCAGGACGACCGTTTCCACATGCCGCGGGCGGCTCATTAGATGCTGGCCTTCCGTCGTCATGACCTGCGCCACGTGACGGTAGTGACGGTGGATTCGGAAGAACAGCCAGATAAGGCTGGGGATGAGGATAGCCGTCACCCACGCCCCCTGCGTGAACTTCGAGATCAGGAAGATCACCACCACCACCGCCGTGATCAGCGCCCCAAAGGCATTGAGCGCCTGCTTCCAGTGCCAATGCGGGTCGAAGCGCAAAATGCTGCCCAGCGTCGGAATCTCATCCCCTGGCTTCAGTTGCCCACTCTTCATCAACCGCCCGACTTTGCGCCAGCGGAGGACCATACCCGTCTGCGACAGGGTAAAGCTCAAGAACACGCCAATCGCATACAGCGGGATTAGCCGACTCACACTCCCTTGGAAGAGGATGATCAACACACTCGCCAACCCCGCCAAGATGATAACGCCCCAGCTAAAGACCAGGCGGCTACCACGGAAAGTGAACTGCTTGGGCAAAAAGCCGTCTCCCGCAATCAGCGCCGCCAAGCGCGGAAAGTCCGCGAAGCTCGTGTTGGCCGCCATAATCAGAATCACCGTCGCTGACGCCAACGTCACCAATGTCAGCGCCCCCCCACTGTAAACCGTCCGCGCCACTTGCGAAATCAGCACCTCCTCCTCAGACGGCTGCGCCCCCACCAGATAGCCCAGGATGCCCAAGCCCAGGAACATTACCATCAGGACCGCCGCATCCCACAACAGCGTCGTTGCCGCGTTGCGCGGTCGCGGCTCCTTGAAGGCCCCGATGCCGTTGCTGATGGCCTCCACCCCCGTCAGGGCCGTCGTGCCCGAACTGAACGCCCGCAGCAGCAGGTAGACGTAGGCGAAGCCCGCCATCGGCGTCACCACCACGTGTTCCGTCCCTGGCACCACCCCCACTGTCCCCAACGTCCCCGTCAGCGCCTTGACGAAGCCCACGGCCAGCATGATGAGCATCATCAGCACGAAGAAGTAAGTCGGGAGGGCAAAGATGCGCCCCGACTCCTTCACCCCGCGCAGGTTGATCAACGCCATAACCAGCACCAGCAACAGCGCCAGCTGTACTTTGTAGTCGAACAGAGTCGGGAAGGCGCTCGCCATCTGGTCGACGCCCGATGCGATGCTGACTGACACTGTCAGCACGTAGTCCGTCAGCAGCGCCGCCCCCGCGACCTGGGCATGCGCTTCGCCCAGATTGTCGCGCGAGACAATGTACGCGCCACCGCCACTCGGATAAGCAAAGATGGTCTGTCGATACGAGAAGGTCAGGATGATGAGCAGCACCGCGATGGCGACGGTGATGGGCACCGCCAGCCAATAGTGGGCGGCCCCCAGCGCTCCCAACACGAGCAAGACCTCACCACCTGCGTAGGCCACCGACGACAGCGAGTCCGAGGCGAACACAGCCAGGCCGACGGTCTTGCTAATGGCCTGGTGCGGCGCGTCGGCGGTACGGATCGGACGCCCAAACACCACGCGGCGGATATCGTTAACCCCCATACACTCCTCCATCCATATGGACATCGACGGGACTGAAATATAGCGAGGCCACCGGCGGGGCGGTGGCCTCAAGATGCACTCATATCAGCCGGCTCAGCCGACCAACCACGAGTGACTTATACGAGATCCCGTCTCGTCGACATGCGTCGCCAACGTTCTACAGTGCACATCCGCAACGCAATATCAACCGGCCCGGCAGCGTGGCCGAACTGCTGAAAGTGTAGAGCGGATTGGGGAGAGGGACTGACAGCCAACCGTCAGGCTACCGACAACTGGCCGACATTAACCCGACATGGAACCTACAGGAGTAGTACGTAACAGAGGCGTTGCCTGAATACGGCAACGCCTCCAAACAACCCGACTTCAGACGCTGAGGAGTTGTCTAGCCTGGGGCCTGGGCATGGAAAACCCACCACAGGATGAGCGGCAGCGACAACGACACCGCGGCAAACAGGGTCCAGGCCAGCGGCTCACCCAGGCGGCCGAACCGCCCCTCGTGGTGTGACTCGAGGTGCGACAGGTCGACGTGGCCGGGAATGCCGCCGCTCAACGGCTTGTCCGGCTCGATTCCGGCGACGATGAGGACAATCCAGCCAATGACAATCACGATGAAGAGAAAGTCCGTGATGAGCAGAGTCTGCAGGTCGTTGTTCATCTGATGCGCACTCCCTCGTCCTCAAGCTCTTCCAGGGGGCGCTCCTCGCTGACCACTTCTTCCTTGCGCGAGACGTGGCCTTCACTGTCGGTCTCCAGCATGTGGAGTTGAATTGGCACTACCGCCGTCACGACGCGGTCGAGGTCTTGCAGCGCCAACTGCTCGATGAAGTGCGAGTTCTGGTGCAGAATCTGGGACATGGCATTCCCAGTCTGGAGTTGGCCGAGGATGACCTGGACAAACCCGTTGGGGTTCTCGTCCAGCTTCTGCAAGACGTAGCGGCGAATGGGGCGGCTCAGACTGCGGTAGGGTGAGTCGACCACCTCCAACTCCCCGATGCCAATGCGCTCCTGCCACTTCTGCCGAATCGAATCGACACGGTCGGGGTTGACGGCGACGTGGACCGCGTGCCAGGGGCAGCCGAGCGACACGGCATACTCGACGAGGCGCATCGTCTCGCGGTGGACGTCCCCCACCAACACAATCGCCTGGACCTGGCGTGGTTGCGTCATCAGCCGCTCGCCTTCGGTGGTCATGACACGCGCCACGTGGCGGTAGTGAGCATGAATCCTGAAGAAGAGCCAGATGAGGCTGGGGATGAGTAAGGCCGTCACCCACGCCCCCTGCGTGAACTTCGAGATCAGGAAGATCACCACCACCACCGCCGTGATCAGCGCCCCAAACAGGTTCAGCCCTTGCTTCCACCGCCAGTGTACATCATAGCGCAGCACACTCCCCTGCGTCAGAATCTCCTGCGTCGGCGTCAACGCCCCCTGGCGCATCAGCTTCGCCACCCGCTGCCACCGCACCACCATCCCCGCTTGTGACAGCGTGAAGCTCAGAAACACCCCAATCGCGTACAGCGGGATCAGTCGACTCACACTCCCCTGGAACAGCACAATCAGGATGCTCGCTAACCCCGCCAGAATGATGATCCCCCAACTGAACACCAGCCGACTCCCCCGAAACGTGAACTGCTTCGGCAGGAAGCCGTCCCCCGCGATCAGCGCCGCGAGCCGCGGAAAGTCCGCGAAGCTCGTGTTCGCCGCCATGATCAGAATCACCGTCGCCGACGCCAACGTCACCAACGTCAGCCACCCCCCGCTATACACCGTCCGCGCTACCTGCGAGATCAGCACTTCCTGCTCTGACGGCTGGGCGTGGATCAGGTAGCCCAGGATGCCCAAGCCCAGGAACATCCCCATCAGGATCGTCGCATCCCACAACAACGTCGTCGCCGCGTTCTTCGACCGCGGCTGCTTGAACACCCCGATCCCGTCGCTGATCGCCTCCACCCCGGTCAACGCCGTCGTGCCCGAACTGAACGCCCGCAGCATCAGCAGCCCGAACGCCAGCCCCGAGTACGACCCCACCTCGTGCACCGCCCCTGGCACTCCACTCACCACCCCCAACTGCCCGCTCAGCGCCTTGTAGAACCCCACCCCCAGCATCAGCAGCATCATCAGCACGAAGAAGTACGTCGGAAAGGCGAAGATGCGCCCTGACTCCTTCACCCCGCGCAGGTTGATCAGCGCCATCACCAGGATCAGCACCAGCGACAACTGCACCTTGAACGCGAACAGTTCGGGAAAGGCGCTGGCGATCTGGTCCACCCCAGAGGCGATGCTCACCGCCACCGTCAGCACGTAGTCGGTCAGCAAGGCCGCCCCAGCGCACGTGGCTGGCCCGGCCCCCAGGTTGTCGCGCGAGACGATGTAGGAGCCGCCTCCGCCCGGATAGGCGAAGATGGTCTGTCGATACGAGAAGGTGATGATGATCAGCAGCACCGCGATGGCGACGGTGATGGGCACCGCCAGCCAGTAGGCGGCCGCGCCCGCCGCGGCCAGCACGAGCAGGATCTCGCCGCCCGCGTAGGCCACCGACGACAGCGAGTCGGAGGCGAAGATGGCCAACCCGACGGTTTTGCTGATGGCCTGGTGCGGCGCGTCCGCCGTCCGCAGCGGCCGCCCGAATACCACGCGGCGGATTTCACTAAGCCCCATATGCTTCCTGTCTCCCAACCCTAAGGTTATGCGACAAAAATCGACCACCGACGCATCGGTGGTCAGGGCAAGCGAAGGCGCCTTCGCTTGCCCGTCCGGGTCGATTACTGGGAGCAGCTCACCTTCGGAACAAGGCGCCGCTCAATAGAATCGTCGTCTTCGACCTGGGCCTCAGCAGCCCAGCAGAGTACGCTCACATAGGCGTCACACTCCAGAGTCTACGCTGGTTGCGGCAAGCCGTCAACTAGCGGATGCCAGGCAAGCCGACATGACACCCACAACCGGCCAACAATGTCATCAACCTCACACCTTGCCAAGCAGCGCCAGCAGCCAGACCAGCAGTACAGGCGCGCACCCCGACGGGGGCTTCGTCGGGCTAGGCGTGGGAGCAGGGGTCGGGCTAGGCAAGGGGCTGGGCGAAGGGCTAGGGGTGGGCAAGGGTTGCCCCTGGCGCGGCAGCGGTTCGCCGGCCTGGTTTCGTACCAGCGCCAGCACGTCGACGCGCCCCCGGCCCTGCTCGTTCGGTTCCTGCCCCATGTCGCGGCACGCACGTAGCATGCGCTCCTTAACCTGGGCCGGGGTGAGCGTCGTCTCGGCCTGGAGGAGAAGGGCGACCGCGCCCGCGGCGTGGGGCGTCGCCATACTGGTCCCCGATGCCGTGGTGTAGGAGTCATCCAGGGGATGCCCCATCGTGGTACCCTTAGCGCGCGGCGCAGTGATGTTGAAGCCGGGCATGCATACATCCGGCTTGACACGGCCGTCGGCCGTCGGGCCGCGCGACGAGAAGTCGGTGATCTGGTCCCAGGGCTGCGAGGGGTCGCCCACCGTCGCGCCGACGGTGATGGCCTCCCGCGCTCCGCCCGGCGAGCCTACGGTGCGGGCGCCGTTGCGGCCCGAGTTGCCCGCCGCCACGCAGCACACCACCCCCGCTCGTACCGCGGCGTCAACCTGGGCCGACAGGGCGTCCGTCCCATCACTTGGCTCCGGCGGCCCGCCGAGCGACATATTGATGACTCTGGCGTTGCGCTCGACGGCCCACTCGATGCCCGCCATGACCCAGCTCTGCCGGCCGCTGCCGTTGCTGCCTAGAACACGGGCAGCGATGATCGTCGCCTCGGGCGCTACGCCCTTGTACTTGCCGTTGGACGCCGCGCCGCTGCCAGCGACGGTCCCCGCCACGTGCGTGCCGTGCCCGTTGCCGTCGCCTGCCCCTTCGCCGGTGAAGTCCTTCTGCTCGGCGACGCGCCCGGCGAGGTCGGGGTGTTCGGCGTCGACGCCCGTGTCGACAATCGCCACCGTCACCCCGCGCCCCGTGTAGCCCAGCGCCCACGCTTCGGGGGCGCGGATGAGGGGAACCGACTCGTCGAGGATGGCATACACCGGCAGATCCGCCCAGACGAGGCTGACCTCCGGATTCTCCGTCAACTCGCCCAACTGGTCCAGCGAGACCGTCATGGCCGCCGCGTTGATGAGGTCGAAGGTCTGCTCCAGGGGCGCGCCGGCGACATCGACGGCGCGGACACCCGCCGAGCGAAAGCGGACAATGACCGGCATGGGCGGCGGCGGCTCGCCCGCCGCGCCGCCTACCTCGCGCGCC
>CAZLBQ010000294.1:0-8002 GCA_964557745.1 uncultured Anaerolineales bacterium | reverse complement strand
ATGAGGACGTGGCCAGTTTCGGGCGGCGCGGCACGCCCGTGGGGGACTTCTGCGCCGGGTAGCTGCGGGCGTCGGAGTTCGGGCTAGGCGGGACCGACGCCCCGCCTGCCGCCATGCCACCGCCCATGCCGTCCCCGCCCTGGGGGACGGGACCGCTCGCGGGCGGGGCCGCCTTCGGCGCTTCGGCGACGGGCGCGGTGTTCGGAGCGCTAGGCGCGGTGGCCGAGCCGCCGCGTTGGCAGCCCGCCAGGACCAGCCCCACGATGATGACAAGCGCCATTGCCATGTTCCTGATGCGCTTCATTGTCTCCTCCTCACCTGGTGTGGTAGACCGTTGAGTCAGAGACGACAGAGGGGGGCGAGAAGTTCCACCCTCCTCCCACGCCCCTCACCCCTGCCCCTCTCCCACGAGGGGAGAGGGGCAGGGGTGAGGGGCGCCAGCGCTGGCTTGACACGCGGCGCGGCGTGGCGGTAAACTTTCCGCAGTTTGCGACGAGGAGGCTCTGTGACCCCCCTGCTTGATTACATGACCCACCACCACGCCGAGATGGTCCACCTGCTGCGCGCCATCACGGAGCAGGAGTCGCCGACGGCGCACACAGCGGCCGAGAAGGCAGCCTGCG
Organism: uncultured Anaerolineales bacterium; assembly: GCA_964557745.1. Lineage (GTDB taxonomy): Bacteria > Chloroflexota > Anaerolineae > Epilineales > JAHCIE01 > JAHCIE01. The sequence goes on along the minus strand of CAZLBQ010000294.1, from coordinate 7,379 downwards.
ACCGCCTGGCGACGTACCTGGCGGGCGCGCTGGCCGGGTCGGGCGCGGAGGTCGAGCGGGTGGCGCAGGACGTGCGCGGCGACCACCTGATCGCGCGCTGGGGGAACGGTGAGCGGCCGACCCTCATCCTGACCCACTACGACACCGTCTGGCCGCTGGGCACGCTGAGCAGTATGCCCATCCACCAGGTCGAAGACCGCCTGCACGGACCGGGCATCTTCGACATGAAGGGCGGGCTGGTCATGGGGATGTTCGCCGTGCGCGCCCTGCGTGACCTGGGCCGGCTGGATGGGTCGGTGACATTCCTCATCAACAGCGATGAGGAGGTGGGCAGCCTGACCAGCCGGGCGCTGATCGAGAGCGAGGCGCGGCGGGCGCGGGCGGCGCTGGTGCTGGAACCGGCCCAGCCCCCCAACGCGGCCCTGAAGACGAGCCGCAAGGGCGTCGGGCGCTTCCACCTGAAGGTCGTCGGCAAACCTGCCCACAGCGGGTGGGTGGCCGAGCACGGCGCGAGCGCCGTCGAGGAGTTGGCCCGCCAGGTGGTGGACCTGTATGCCCTGGCCGACTACAGCAAGGGAACGACGGTCAACGTCGGCGTCATCCACGGCGGGACGCGGGCCAATGTCGTGGCAGCGGAAGCGGAGGCGGACATCGACGTCCGCGTGATGACCCAGGCCGAAGCCGAGCGCATCACCCGCGCCATCCTCGACCGCCGCCCCTACAACGCCGAGACGCGGCTCGAAGTGGCGGGCGGGCTGAACCGGCCGCCCATGGAGCGCATCGCGGGCACGGCGCGGCTGTTCGAGGTCGCGCAGGAGGTCGGGGCGCGGATGGGACTGGAGGTGACGGAGAGCAGCAGCGGCGGTGGCAGCGACGGCAACTTCACCTCGGCGCTGGGCGTGCCGACCCTGGACGGGCTGGGCGTGGTGGGGGCGGGCGCCCACGGCCACGACGAGCACATCCTGCTCAGCAGCCTGGCGCCCCGCGCGGCGCTGTTCGCCGGCATCCTGGAAGCCGTGACGAGTGGGCGGGCGGGGTTGGCATGAGCTGGTTCAGGAACCTGCTCGGCGGCGCGCCGCCCGCCCCCTCACCCGAGGTCCAGGCCGTCCTCGACCGGCTGGCGGTGTGGCTGGAGACGCCGACCGTCGGCTACGAGAAGCGGGTGTCGCAGATGCTCGACGACCTGGCGAAGGCGTGGCGCGTACCCGTGCGCGAGGAGTCGGCGCGCGGCGTGGCGCGCTTCTTCAGCGACCGCCTGCTCAAGTTGCAGACCTCGACCACGGGCATGGTCATCGAGGTGGACCACGAGACGGGCTGGTGGGACACGCCGCCCGGCCACATCTTCAGCGTCGCCGTGCGCTTCGACCGCCAGCAGGTGGGCGACCAGCTTATCAGCGGGCGCATGTACCAGGTCGGGCGCATCGGCGCGAACAAGTATCTGGTCGTAGGGCGCTAGGGAAGGAAGGTCAGCATGGCGGCGCTACCGAAGGTCCGGATTAGCCCCGAAGAGTACCTGGCGCTGGACCGCGCGGCCGAGATCCGCAGCGAGTACATCGACGGGGACATGGTGGCGATGGCGGGCGGCAGTGAAGACCACAATCTGATCGCATTCAACCTCGCGGCCATCCTCCACGCCCTGCTACGGCGGCGTCCGTGCAAAGCGTACCTGGCCGACACGCGCGTCCGCGTTAGCCCCACGCGTTACCTGTATCCCGATGCCGTCGTCGTATGTGGCGAGGCGCAATTCGAGGGAGCCCGGCGGGAGACGTTGCTCAACCCGACGCTGGTCATCGAGGTGCTGTCCGAGTCGACCGAAGTCTTTGACATGGGCCGTAAGTTCGAGCTGTACCGCGCCCTGCCCTCGCTCCAGGAGTACGTCCTCATCGCCCAGGACCGCACTTATGTCGAGCGCCGCCTGCGCCAGCCCCACGACGAGTGGCTGTTGACCATCCGCAACCGCCTCGACGAGAGCCTCCCCCTCGTCTCTATCGACGGCGTCCTCCCCCTGGCCGACCTCTACGAGAAAGTCACCCTCCCCGTCGAACCGGCAGAAGACTAGCACGCGGGTGAACGCGTCCCATTGACGATTGACGATTGACGATTATGTCGCTAGTCGAGCGGCGTGAGCCACTCGTCGGCGACCCAGCCCGTCGCGCCGCTGGCCTGGGCCTGCCACCACGTGTAGCCATCGGCAGCGCGAGGCCCGCCGACCAGGCGCACCACCGTCCCGTCCGGCAGCCTCGTCACCTCCAGCGCCCCGGTCGTCGGCTGCGTCCGCACGCGCAGCCCGTTGCCCAGCGTCCCCTCCACCCGCGCCCGCCCGCCCACGTGGAGCCGCGCGTTCTCAGTGGGACGGATGAGGTTAACCGAGGGCATGGGCACGCCGACGACGTACTGGATGGGCGGCATCCAGCCCTTGTCCGCGCCGACGGCCCACCCGACGCCGAGCAGCCCGCCAACGAATAGGCTGGTCACAACGGCCAGCCCGGCGTTGCGCTCGCCCAGCGCCAGCAGGCTCCGCACGGCCAGGCCGATGGTTGCCAGGGCGGGCAGCCAGACCAGCAGCCGCACCCAGGGCGGCCCGGCCAGCGCCAGGATCAGCGGCCCCCACGTCAGCAGCAGCAGCGTCAGCCCCGCGCCCACCGCAAAGAGCAAGACATTCCCCAGCGTGGACCGGGGCGCATCGTAGCGGCGGCCCCCTGTGTCGGCCCTGCCTAGGGCGGGCAGCCGGGCGGCGGGCGCGGGACGGGGCATCTCAGAGGGCCGGCCCACCGTGGCCGCCGTGCCCCCCGTGTCTGCCCTCGGCCCGGCCAGCGTCGGGGTGAACGTATCGTAGGGGCGAACCTGCGTGTTCGCCCCGGACGCCAGACGCTCCGCCAATCCCCGCGCCAGGCGCACCGCCTGCTCGGCGTCGAGGAGGTCTACCTCGGCTCCGGCCCCGGCCCGCTGGGCGACCTGGATGAGCCGGGTCCACTGGGCTACCTCGCGCTTGTCGAGGAGCCCCCCCTGCGCCGCGATGACCCGGTCCGTCAAGGGCTGGCCGTTGGCGGGCGCGCCCTGCCCCAGCAGCAGGTTCGCCGCCTGGAGCGCGAGGTCCAGGGTCGTGCGGGGCGACGCTGTCCCCTCCGCCTGCGCCAACCGGCGCTGCGCCTCCACCACCCACTCCGCTGCCACTAGTTCGTAAACTCCTGGCTGAACATCAAGCCGCGCAGCCCGCCGTCCATCGCGCCGATACCGACGCGGCGAAAGGCGGGCGAGAGGATATTGGCCCGGTGGCCGGGGCTGTTCATCAGGCCGCGATGCGCCGCCTGGATGGTCGGCGCGAGGGCCAGGTTCTCCCCGGCCGTCAGGTAGCGGATACCCGCCGCCTGCATGCGGTCGAAGGGCGACGCGTGCTCCGGCGTGTAGTGCGAGAAGTAGCCGCGCTGGAACATGTCCCGCGAGTGAGCGCGCGCCACCTGGCGCAGCGCCTCATCCATCACCAGCGGCTGCAAGCCGGCCTTGTGGCGCTCCTCGTTGACCAGCCGCAGCATCTCCTCCTCGGCCGCTGGGTTCGGCTGCGGGTCTGCCACCTTGTACGGCAGCTGGAGGAACGCGTCGCTCTCCGGCTTGACGGTGAGGAAGTTGAGGGTCTCGGCGATGGCATCGCCAAAGATAGGCCGCAGCCGCGCCTCGATGTCCGTCGTCCAGCCGACGAGGCGGCTGCCGAAGCGCGACGTCTGCACGGCGTCGGAGACGACCGCCGGCATGGGGGCGACGGCGACGAGCGTCACGAGCAGCGCCGCCACGACCACCCCGGCCAGGGCGGCGGGGAAGACGCCCAGCAGACGGTTGAGCCACGAGTGGTGGACACCACGCAGCAGGCCGTTGACCACGAGACCAGACACGAGCCAGAAGAGGCTGGCGGTGATGACCCCGGCCAGCAGGAAGCCCATCGCCTTGCCGTAGACGTCGGGGACGCCGAACTGGCTGCTCAGCCAGGCGCTCATGGGCAGGTAGAAGCGGAAACCGGCCCACACGATGAGCGCCAGCCCGACCAGGTCCACCGTGACGCGGACGAAGCCCTCGTGCCAGCCGCGATACAGATAGAGGAAGATAACGGTGAGAACGAACAGGTCAACCCAATTGAACATACCGCAAATCCTAGCATGGAGCCGGTCGCCGGTCAAAGGAAATGAGGTATAATAGCCTTGTGACCCGGTCTGACTGCGGAGGGAGATCGCCATGCCTGTGACCAAAATTGCCCTGTTGACCTCCGGGGGCGACGCCCCCGGTATGAACCCCACCGTGCGCGCCGTTGTGCGCGCCGCCCTCGACCGTGGCATCCTCGTCTACGGCGTCCACGAAGGCTACGAGGGCCTGGTGCGCGGCGGCGACATGATCAGGCCGCTGGCGTGGGGCGACGTCGGCGGCATCCTCCAGCAGGGCGGCACCGTGCTGGGCACGGCCCGCTCCACCGCCTTCCGCACCCCGGAGGGCCGGCTGACGGCGGCTCGCCACATGGTCGCCCTGGGCATCGACGGCATGGTCGTCATCGGCGGCGACGGCTCGCTGTCGGGCGCGCACACCCTGGCGACGGAGTGGCCGCAGCTCGTCTCGACGCTGCGCGCCGAGGGCGCGGCGGGGGCCGAGACGGCGTGTGACCACCTGCCCGTCGTCGGGCTGCCCGGCTCCATCGACAACGACCTGTTTGGCACCGACATGAGCATCGGCGTCGATACGGCGCTGCGCAACATCGTCCAGGCGCTGGATACCCTGGTCAGCACCGCCGCCTCCCACCAGCGCACCTTCGTCGTCGAGGTTATGGGCCGCAACTGCGGCTACCTGGCGCTGTACGCGACGCTGGCCGGGGCCGGCTCGTGGGTGCTCATTCCGGAGGAGGAGTTGGGCCGCCGCTGGTCCGAGGCGATGGTCAGTTCCATCAAGCGTGGCTACGCGTCGGGCCGCCGCCACGCCATCGTCGTCGTCGCCGAGGGCGCGCGCCACCTGGACGGCCTGCCCATCGGCTCGGAGAAGGTCAAGCAAATCCTGTCCGACAAGCTGGGGATGGAGGCGCGCGTCACGGTGCTGGGCCACGTCCAGCGCGGCGGACCGCCCAGCGCCTTCGACCGCATCCTCGCCACGCGGCTCGGCGTGGCCGCCGTGCGCGAGCTGCTCGACCGCCCGGACGCCCCGCCCCGCATGGTCGGCCTGCGCGCCAACCAGGTCGTCGCCACGCCGCTGACCGAAGTGGTAAGCAAAAGCCGCGCCGTCAACGAGTTGATTGAGGCTGGCGACTACGAGCGCGCCCTGGACCTGCGCGGCAAGAGCTTCCGCGACATCCTGCGCCTGGTGGACACCCTCAACCAGTCGAACCCGGAGCGCGAGCCGGAACCCGACCGGCCCATCGCCATCCTGACCGGCGGCGCCGACGCCCCCAGCATGAATTCGGCGGTGCGCGTCGCCGTCCGCCTGGCCCTCAACGAGGGCAAGCGCGTCCTGGGTGTCCGCAACGGCTTCCTGGGCCTGGTCCGCAACGACATCGAGGAGTTGGCGTGGGGTGATGTAGCGGGCTGGACGATGCGCGGCGGCACTGAACTCGGCGCGTCGCGCTACGTGCCTCAGGGCGACGACTGGCACAAGGTCGCCGCGACGCTGCGCCAGCACGACATCGGCGGTATCCTGGCCGTGGGCGGCTGGACCGCCTACGACGCGGCGGCAGCCATGCGCCAGGCCAGCGTCGACAACTCGGCGCTGGACATTCCCATCGTCTGTGTCCCGGCCACCATCAACAACAACCTACCCGGCACCGACTTCACGCTGGGCGCGGATACGGCCCTCAACACCATCACGGAGGCCGTCGACAAGATCAAGACCAGCGCCTTCGCCCGCCACCGCGTGTTCATCGTCGAGGTCATGGGGCGGCAGTGCGGCTTCCTGGCCCTGATGGGCGCGCTGGCGACGGGCGCCGAGATCGCCTACATTCCTGAGGAGGGCATCTCCCTCCAGCGGCTCATGGAGGACAGCGCTTTGATGAAGGAGGGCTTCGCCCACGGCAAGCGCCTCGGCATCATCATCAACAGCGACGGGGCGTCGGAGTACTTCACCACCGACTTCATCCACCGCGCGCTGGAGCAGGACGGCGGCGACATGTATGAGGCGCGTACCGCCATCCTGGGCCACCTACAGCGCGGCGGCGCGCCCTCGCCCTTCGACCGCATCCAGGCTAGCCGCCTGGCCGCCGCCGCCGTCCGCCACCTGATGAGCTGCATGACCGAGGGCCGCAACGAGGGCTTCTGCATCGGTGTGCGCGGCGTGGGCGTCCACATGATGACTCTGGCCGACGCCCTGGCCGAGATGGACGTGGCCAACGAGCGCCCTGTCCATCAGTGGTGGCTCGACCTGCGCGAGACGGTCCACGTGCTGGCCCATCCCAGCGAGTTAGTGCCGCTGTGAAGGTTAATTTTACGTAATTATGGCAAAGAATTCACGCATTTTCATGCCGGAGGCGGGACTCGGTATTGACACATTTAGCGCCTTGCGCTATCATCCTCTCTGAAGCGGGCTGCCAGCCCGTTTAGGCATATGCTGTCTATATGCCCATCGACATGCCTGGTGCGATTGAAGAGGGGGTGCTACCATGCGCATGGCGTTTTTGGGATTCTTGCTGATCGGTCTGGTCGTGGCCGGAGCGCTGCTCGGCTTACCCACCGTCCGCGCGCAAGAACCGTCGAACCCGGTCGAGATCGCCGCCTGTTCCGGCGACAGCCCGGCCGGCTGCGTTGGCAACAACGGCAAGATCACCGGCTACGTTTGGATTGACGAGAACGGCAACGGCCGCCGCGACTCCGGTGAGCTGACCCTGGCCGGCGTCACGGTCATCCTGTACACCGACGGGCAGGAGATCGGGCGCCAGGTGACGAGCTACGACGGCTCGTACACCTTCCTCGGCCTGACCACACCGCAAGACTACCGTCTCGTCTTCCAGTTCCCGCCCGGCTTCCGAGGCGGCGTCAGCAGCGAGTATATCATCCAGGGCAGCCAGTTCCAGTGGTGCTGTACCATCTTCTTGTATGTGCCGGCCGTCCGGACCTACGAGACGCCCGGTACGCCGACGGCGACGCCTAGCGCGACGGCCACCGCCAGCGCCACCCCCAGCGCCACGGCCACCGCCAGCGCCACCGCCACCCGCACCGCGACCGCCAGCGCCACGGCTACGTCGACGGCCACCGCCACCGCCACCTCAAGCGCGACGGCGACGGCGACCAGCGTGAGTACGCCGACAGCCACGCCGTCGCCGACCGTCCCGCCCAGCACATCGACGCCGACGGAGACCGCGACGCCCACGGCGACGACTGTCATCACCACGCCGACGCCGACGGAGACCGCCACCCCAACGG
>CAZLBQ010000293.1:0-8010 GCA_964557745.1 uncultured Anaerolineales bacterium | reverse complement strand
GACCTCAACGACCAGAACTTCGCCCGCTACGACCAGGACTTCCGCTTCGGCTCGCACAACCTCAAGCAGAACTTCTTCCTGGTCAAGTTCCTGGAGGATGTCGGCTACAATGGCATGCGCCACTTCGATGCCCACGCCTACCGCACCGAGGACTACGCGGGCGTCAAGGACTTCGCGCGCGGCTGCATGCGCACCTACCTCATCTTCAAGGCGAAGGCGGCGCGCTTCAACGCCGACGCCGAGATCCAGGGGCTGCTGGCCGATCTCAACGCCGTCGATCCCGCCGTCGCCGCCTTCGCCGGGCCGTACAGCCGCGCCAAGGCCGACCAGCTCAAGGGCTACACCTTCGACCGCGCGGCCCTGGGCCGCAAGGGCTACGGCTACGAGAAGCTAGACCAGTTGACGGTCGAATTGTTGTTGGGCGTGCGCTAGCGAGGGCCATATGTCCTACCTACTCGGCATCGACTCATCGACGACGGCGACCAAGGCGCTGCTGGTGGACAAGGACGGCCAGGTCGTCGCCGTCGCGTCCACCAGCTATCCCTTCGCGCGGCCCCGCCCCGGCTGGACGGAGCAGGACCCCGATCTGTTCTGGCAGGGGACGGTGCGCAGCATCCGCGCCGTGCTCGACCAGGCCGGAGCGAGCGGCCAGGACGTGGCCGCCGTGGGCCTGACGGGGCAGATGCACGGCATGGTCCTGCTCGACAGCCACGGCGAGGTGGTCCGGCCCTGTATCCTGTGGAACGACCAGCGGACGGCGCGCCAGTGCGCCGAGATCACCGAGCGCGTCGGGGCGCAGCGCGTCCTGGACATCACGGGCAACCCTGTCCTGACCGGCTTCACCGCGCCCAAGATTCTGTGGACGCGGCAGCACGAGCCAGAAGCCTACCGCCGCGTCGCGCACATCCTGCTGCCCAAGGACTACGTCCGCTATCGGCTGAGCGGCGCGCACGTCACCGACGTGTCCGACGCGTCGGGCATGTCGCTGCTCAACGTCAAGGCGCGCGCCTGGTCGGACGAGATGCTCCAGGCCCTCGACATCCCGCGCGCCTGGCTGCCCGACGTGACCGAGTCGCCCATCGCCAGCGCTCGTATCAGCCAGGCCGGGGCCGAGGCGACGGGTCTGTTGGCGGGGACGCCCATTGTCGGCGGCGCGGGCGACCAGGCGGCGGGCGCGGTGGGCAGCGGCATCGTGCGCGAGGGGCTGGTGTCCGTCTCGCTGGGGACGTCGGGCGTGGTGTTCGCGGCCTCCAACGAGTACCGCGTCGAAGCCGAGGGGCGGCTGCACGCCTTCTGCCACGCCGTGCCGGGCATGTGGCACTTGATGGGTGTCATGCTGTCGGCGGCGGGCAGCTTCCAGTGGTATCACGACTGTCTGGCCCCAGACGTGTCCTTCGACGCGTTGACCGCCGAGGCAGAAGCGGCGCCGCCGGGCGCTGAGGGGCTGCTCTTCCTCCCCTACCTGACGGGTGAGCGGATGCCCTACGCCGACCCCCAAGCGCGTGGCGCCTGGGTGGGGCTGACCGTTCGCCATGGGCGGGGCCACCTGACACGCGCCGTCCTGGAAGGGGTCGCCTTCGGCCTCAAGGACGGCTTCGAGTTGATGCGCCAGGCTGGATTGGGCAGTTTCGAGCGCGTGATTGTCTCGGGTGGTGGGGCCAAGTCCCCGTTGTGGCGGCGCATCCTGGCGAGTGTGTTCGAGACGGGGCTGGCGACGGTCAACACGACGGAGGGCGCGGCCTACGGCGCGGCCCTGCTGGCGGGCGTGGGCGTCGGCGTGTGGGGCGACGTGCCGCAGGCGGCGGGCGCGGCAATCCGCGTCACGGGCGAGGACCGGCCCGACCCCGCCCAGGCCGCGGCCTACCGACGCCTCTACCCGCTGTACCACGGGCTGTACGCCGCCCTCAAACCGACATTCGACGGTCTGGCCGCGATTGGTGAAGCCCAGTGATCTCAACTGTCACCCCGAACGGAGTGAGGGGTCTCCTCTGGAGACATTGGCGGAGGAGATGCCTCACTGCGTTCGGCATGACAGCCGCCGCCGACTCAAGTCGGCGCTACGCTAAAGTGCCCGGGGAGGCGCTGTGACGGGCCTGAGCCAGCTTGACCGCGTGCGGCGGGTGTGCCTGGCGCTGCCGGAAGCCATCGAGAAGCTGGCCTGGGGCGAGCCGACGTTTCGGGTGCGGGGTAAGATGTTCGCCATGTTCGCCAACAATCACCATCACGACGGGCGCATCGCCCTGTGGTGTCATGCCCCGTCGCAGGTGCAGGGGCTTCTAGTCGGCGCCGCGCCTGACAAGTTCTTCGTTCCTCCCTACATGAGTGTCAAGGGCTGGGTCGGCCTCGTCCTGGACCGTGTCGATGACGCCGAACTCGAGCTGCACGTCGTCCAGGCGTATTGCGTTGTCGCCCCGCATAAGCTCCAGGCGCTTGTCGGCACGGCTCACGTTGCGTCATCGGCCGACGGCAAGCCTTCTTCTTGAAGCGCCTCTTTTTGGAGCGCCTTGGGGCGCTTGAAAACCCAGGCGACATTGCTGGCGGAGAGGGGGGACGTGGTGACAAGCTCCCAGCCTTGTTGGCCCAGGAGGGTCAACCAACTGAAGTCATGGGCGGGCGAGGCCTGATAGACGTAATACTCCCAGGTGGCGCCGACCGAACTGCCACCTGGATCGCCCGAACCCGGACCAATCCAGACAGACCCCTTGCCACCGCACGCGGCGCAGGCTACCGTCTGGCGGCCCTCTGGGTCAAACCCCGCTTGTTTCAAGCACGATGGGCAGGACCTGGTATTGGCCCAACCCTGCAGGCACACGCCTTTCCCCAGGCAATGCGCGCATGGCTTGACCTCGCCGGTAGAGGTGGTGGCCGCTCCGACAGGAGTCGACATCATAATCCTCCTTCAGGCCTACTCACCTGCCATCTGTCTAGGGCAGGGGATGTCAATTAGGATGCATCTTACCACAACACTCGGCTTGTGTCAATGTGGCGCCAATGTCTTATAGGCGATGTAAGACAATCCACTGCTGGCGCATGTACTTGCCCGCCTTGTCGGCGTAGCTCGTCTCGCACACCTCGCTGCCACGCAAGAACAACACCTGCCCGATGCCCTCGCCGGCGTAGATTTTGGCGGGTAGGGGCGTAGTGTTGGAAATCTCAATCGTGACCTGCCCCTCCCACTCCGGCTCCAAAGGTGTCACATTGACGACGATACCGCAGTTATGGACGAAGACCCCGGCTTCCAGAGCGAAGTTCCCTGCCTCCGGAACTGTTAAGCAGTACACGTCGTGAACCCCTGCCATCTCGCGGACCGCCATCACCTTGTGATTCTTGCCGCTTCGCTGGCCCTTGAAAGCCTGGACCACCTCCGGAAAACGGCGAAACACGGCGCGGTCACAGTTGAGCAGACGGGCAGCGCCGCGCACCGAGCCTGTCTCGTCCAACGCCGCCCGTACCATATCCGCCGTGATCTCTGACCTTAGCCGCATTCTGCGCGCGATCTCCGCCTGACGCTCACGCCGTTCACCCCTATCTCTGGCCCACGCCTCTGTCATTTTGCGAGCGTGCTCCTCGCGTACGAGCGGATCGCTAAAGCGTCGTAAGGCCGCTTCGCGGAATGCTTGCCGCGTCTCCTGGCTCGGGTTCTGGCGCTGAGCTAGCACACGCTCTCGAACCTCAGAATACTGCTCATCGTTCCAGAAGCGGAGAGCACGCTCGCGTTGAGCCGTGGAGAAGTGTTCGACCCACTCCGGATCCTGGCGTCGTCGCTCAAGTGCGTCACGAATCGCCGCACCGTGTTCCGCAGGATCAAACTCGTCCCCGTAGTTCTCCTGGTTATGCATCCGAATATGCTCGCTGGCTTCGACCCGCGTAATGTTAGTGGGTTGGTTGTGGCGTCGGTTGAAGTCAATGTGGTGGCGGTGCGTCCCAGGGGTGTCGTCATAGATCAGGTGGCGCAGGTTCCAATCGTCAGCCAGGCGGTGCGTCGGGTACAAATGCCCATTGAGCGGTTGATAGACCATCTCATAGCCACGCAACACCTGGCGATATAGAGGCATCAATGAGTCGCCACTGCGCAGCATGTGAGCCTCGACCATCCGACCATCTCGGAGCAGGAATTGGTGATCCGGCGTGCAATGTACCGTCTGCCCAGCATCCAGGACGACCTCGATCAGCGCATCGCGCCCCACATAACGTGGGCTTTCCAGCAGCGTTACAATGAGTCGACCCAATGGCCCAATGCTGTAACCCCAGAACAGCTCATCCTGTTCAGCGCGACGCGCCATCTCTTCGAGCGTCGGCGCTGTGCCATCCACCAACGCCACGCGCGTATCCGCACGAAAGCAGCGCGCATAGGTCGATTTTCCCAGCACGACACACAGGATGTCGCGTGGGATGCGGAAGTACTCGACGGTGCGCGCCAGGGCGAAGGAGTTGGGCGGGACGATAATCGCCTCGTGGTCGGGCGCGACGACTTCGTCGAAGCTCGTCGGCGCGAAGTGCTTCGGGTCCACCACCGGCATGTACGTCGTCTTGAACACCTTGAACTCGTTGGCGACGCGGAAGTCGTAGCCGTAGCTCGATAGCCCGTACGACACGACTCCCTGGCCGTTGACCGCCTTGACCTGCTGCGCCACGAACGGCTCGATCATGCGCTGCGTCTGACAGCGCTCCGCGATCTCCCGGTCACTCAGCACCATAGCCCCTCTCTCCTTCCGAGTATTGACATTCCTGGCTCAACAAGTTAAAATCCGCCCGGCTTCACAAATCCTTCATATGCCAGGAGGCTTACATGCATCGATGGTGGCGACGGCGGTGGGTTCTAGCCCTTGTGCTGGGACTGACCGCCAGCCTGGGCGCGCTCTCGCTCGTCTTCGGCTTCGAAGAGGAAGGGCGGCTGTGGTTCATCGACCCCGACGACGGCCAGCCCTACTACGCCGAGTACGTCAGCACCGTCCACGACGACCTGGTAGGCGCGCTCGCCGTGTGCGCCGGCTTCAACCCGCCGGCGGTGAACACTCTGCAAGTGTACTCGCAACTGGTCGACTCGAATAAGCTGGCCGGCGGGAAGTACTCCCTCTGCGGCCGCCCGCAGCCCACGCCCCCGCCTTCGACCCAGGCGTGTGGCGGCCAGACGCTCGACCGCACCTGGCCCCGACAGGACACCAACCTGGAGGCGGCGGGCTGCTTCGCCTCGCTTTACGGGCCGTACGCGCCGTTCTTCCACTTCGCTCACGACAACAGCAGCGAGTTGGGCGCGATCCGCGCCTGGGCGCTCGGCGAGACGCCGACCTTGCGCGGCAAGGCGGCCTTCGCCTGGGGCGGCGATATCCTCAACCCGGTCATCAACGCCACCTGCACGGCGCGGCCTGAGGCGGATGTCGACACGGGCGGCATCGCCGCCGGCTCGACGGTGGCCTTCGCCGTCTACCTCCACGCCGTGGCCGACCACTGGGCCAACCGTGACTGCATCGCCCAACTCGACGCGGCGGGGGAGCCGTGGGGGACGCACACCAACGACCCGCGCTTCCCTGCCTGCTCGACCAACGGGTCGCTGAATGACTTCGGCCCGGCTGACACGGACACCAATCGCACCGAGCAAGGTATTCTGGCCATCTACCGTGAGATGATCGACCGCTCGCGCAACCGCGCCGAGGAAACCCTCTACTATCCCATCCCCCTCGACGCCCACGAGGCGCACCTCCAGGGGGCCATCGCCGAGTTTGTCCACACCTGGCCTAGCCTGGACCAGTCGGGTCAGCAGAACTACCCGACGCTGCGCCGCGAGAAAGCGGCCGAGATTCGCCAGTGGTGCGCCGAGACCCGTCGCACCGACACGGTCTATGCCCGCGTGCGCTGGTTCGCCTACCTCCCCGCTCTCGTCAAGCGCGCCCTGCTGGGGCAATAGGCAATCGCGTGAGGCGTACCCTCGTAGCGCCGACTTTAGGCGGCAGCCGGCCGAAGTCGGCGCTACGGGCGGACAGTGGGTTTCACCTTGGGATGAGTTTAGTCCATGCCTCACGCTTCACGTATCCCGCAACACGTTTCACGCCCCATGCCTCACGTTACACGCCTCACACCTCACATCTCACACCATCCCCGGCCCCCAATACTGACGGAAGGCGGCGTGTGTCCAGGGCAGGCGCTCGGCAAAGACGCCCTCCATCGCCTCGGCGTAGGCGCGAATCTCGGCCTGGGCGTGCGGGCTATTGCGCAGGTAGAGGAAGTTCATCAGGCTCAAGGCGTTGACGGTCCAGATGAACGTCGTGTACTGGGCGACGGGCAGCACGACGCGGGCGTGCTCCCGCGCCACGCCGGCCTGGAGCATCGCCTCGTACAACTCGCGCGCCTCTCGGTAGTGCGCTTCGATGCGCGCCCTGAAGGCAGCGTTCTGCTCGGCGTCCATGTCGACGTACTGGTAGTCCATCGCCTTGCCGACGCGGATGCGCAACTGATCGGGCACGTAGAACTCGTCCTTTAGCTCGACATAACGACCCGATTCTTCATTGAATGAGTTGTGGACCACAATGCCATTGGCGACGAAGTTGTGCCAGGGGCCTTGCATCACGAGGTCGTATGTCATCTCTTCTCCCACATACTCGACCGACAGCACCTTCTTGGCATGGGCCTTCAAACGCTGCCCCGTCTTGACCGGGAACATTGCCGGGTCAAGCCCAAGCTCCGGTTTCCACGCGTTGGCAAATCCCAGTTCGGTATCTCGGTCCTGGTGCAGTTGGCGATGACAGGTTTCACACACGGAGACCAGGTTGCCAAACTCCATCGCGAGGTCAGGATTGAGCCAGACTGGGATCGCATGGTGAGCGTGAAGGCGAGAGCTTCGCTTATGACAAATCTGGCAGGTATGATTGAAACGAGCATGCACATGCGGAGCGACTGTTGTTGTCCAGGCTCCAATACTAGCCCGCTCCGAGCTCACACCGCCGCGCCAGAAGTTGCTCTTGTCCCCCGAATGGAGCTCACGCAACTGAGATCGTTCTTCGTCCGAGAACGTGCGATTGAGACGGTAGCCCTTCACATCCTTGTTCCATGGCCGTTGCCCTGGTGGAAACCGTGTCTCTTCGGGCTTAAAGGATAACCCGTGTACCCTCAACCACTTCCTTATCGTGTGGTATGAGCAGTTCGCTTCATCGGCCATCTGCTGGACGTCCATCCCTGCTTCACGCCGAGAAGCGAGCCAGTCCCTGTCCTTGTAGAGGGGGACGCCGTTCACCATGAAGAAGGCGTCACGAGTCGCGACCGCTGCCTCTCGCTCACCGACAAGCTGAACCGCCTCTCGCAGCGTCTTCCATCCATCCAGGGTATACACTCGGTGCTCGGCCGTCATCTTGATAGAGTGGCCGCCTTCAAGCGTCACGCGGTAGACGGGTTTGACACCACTTGCTACGACAGCTTCCATGTGACCGCTCGTGAACTCGCCCGTCTCCTCGTTGAGTACCCTGAGTTTCATGTTCCTGACTCTGGACTTCGCGCTTCGCCTGTCACGTGGCGTCCACACACCTCGGACGTAGTCCGAGAGTGTGGACTTGTTCACCCCGCACTCCCGCGATGCTCGATTGAGAGATGCTCCGTTCCCTATCAGCTCACGGGCACGGCCATACGCAGCAGTATTCGCATGGCCATTGACTTCACCCTCCGACCACAACCGCCACAAGTGTTCGACAGTGCGCGAGAGAGCTTTTGTCGCAGCACCATTCACATTCAAGACGCTGACGACTGTATCACCAGCTAGACAGCTGAATCGATGTCTAAACCATTGACGGGCCGCGAAAATCGGGGCACGCACCCGCCACTGGAACACCACACTCTCAAAGGGGCTGGTGTGGCGGTCGCGCATCAGGCGCTGGACGAGGCCACGGTCGCGTTCGGCCTGCTTGTCTGAGTGGTCGGTGAGGGAGGCCAGTTCGCGGCTCAGGCTGACGCGCGCCGACGCCGCGATGACCTGGTCGTCGCCCATCACGTTCCACAATTCGACAAAGCCGTGGTCGAGGACGG
>CAZLBQ010000292.1:0-8011 GCA_964557745.1 uncultured Anaerolineales bacterium | reverse complement strand
TCAGCGGCGTCAGCACCGGCGCGTGCATCGGGCACATCGGGCCGGAGGCGCTGGCTGGCGGGCCGATTGGCCGCGTGCGCGAGGGCGACCTGATCGAGATTGTCGTAGACCGCGTCAACCTGACAGGCGCGCTCAACCTCGTCGGCCACGACGGGCAGGCCTATGGCCCGGAGACGGGCGCAGAGGTGCTCGCCGACCGCGCCCCGCACCCCGACCTGGCCGCCGACAGCCGCCTGCCCGACGACACGCGGCTGTGGGCTGCGCTGCAGAACGCGTCAGGCGGGACGTGGGGCGGCTGCGTCTACGATGTCGACAGGATTGTCGAAACCCTCGAAGCCGGCCGCAAGGCGTTGGCGCATCAAGAGAGGTGAACAAGCGTCGCCACCCGGCCCGCTAGCAAGACCATCGCCAGCGCAGCCACAATCAATAGGCCGATGATGCCCGACGCGAGGGCCAGCCCGATGTGGTCGGCGAGCCAGCCGAGGCACAGGGGCAGGCTCAAGATGGCGGCGCCGGAGGCGAGGGCGGCGCGGGCGCTGGCGAGGTCGGCCTGGGCGGGCGCCGTCCCGACGGCCAGGGAGAGGGTGAGGGGGTAGAGGTTGGCGACGCCGAGGCCGGCCAGGAACAGCCCGGCCAGGTTGACGGGCGCGAGGCGTGGCGTCCAGAAGACGAGGAAGCCGACGCCGGCCAGGACGAGCGAGGCGACCAGGAGCGTCGTGATAGGCGAGCGCCGCGCCAGCCGACTACCGGCGATGCGCCCGACGAGCATCGCCAGGAGAAAGACACTAACGGCTGACGCGGCGCTCGTCGTCGGCATCCCGACCACGACGGCCAGGAAGTCGGCCGTCCAGAAGGTCAGGCAGAACTCGACGGACACACTCAGGAAGAGGACGGCCCAGTAGACCCAGAAAGCGCGGGGTAGGGGGCTGTTGGCCACGCCCGCCGCCGAGGGTTCGGGCTCCGGAAACGCAGCGCGGCCCAAGAGGGCCGCCAGGGCGGCTAGCGCCACGACCGCCACGCCCACGCCCACTCGCCAGCCCCAGCCCGCGCCCTCACATAGACCAATCGCCAACGGAGCCACGACGACACACGTGCTGGCGACGACATTGGCCTCCGTGACGGCGACGGCCCGTAGCGGGCCGTACCGCCGCGAGAGCGCCGTCGGGACCATGACCAGCACGAGCGAGCCGAGCGTCCCCATCACCAGTGCGCTGCCCACCGTCACCTCCGCCTGCCGCGCCGCCACCAGCCCGACCGCGCCCACCGCCATCCCCACCGCGCCGCCCCAGAACGCGCGCCCGGTCCCGAAGCGCCGGGCAATGCGCTCGCCAAGCAGCCCGGCCAGGATGATGCCGAGGGCGAAGGCGCTGAAGTGGAAGCTGCCCACAGTGTACGACAGCCCCAACTCGGCGCGCAAGAAGGGCATCAGTGGACCGAGAGTGTTGAGCAGATAGGCGAAGTAACCGAGCGCCAGATAGCACAGCCAGGTGAGGCGGTCGCGGGCAAAGGCGGGCATCCAGAAGCTCCCAGGAACCGGGGTGATGGGTGAAGTATAGCGCCAGCCGTCCAAATGGACGATACGCGTCCATCCCCTTGCCCGATACAAAGCCCCCCGCCTTTCCAGTACACTCTTGTCGAGACGACTCCCGCACTTCATCTCACCGGCAACCCGCAACCTGCAACCTGTTACCTTTCTATCATGGAGGAGCGATGTCGAATCTACGCGGCCACGTGGCCGTCGTCACCGGCGCGAGCCGGGGGGTGGGCAAGGGCGTGGCGCTCGGCCTGGGCGAGGCGGGCGCGACGGTGTACGTGACCGGGCGGACGCAGCGCGAGGGGGTCGCCCCCTTGTCGGGCACGGTGTACCAGACGGCGGAGGAGGTGACCCAGGCGGGCGGGCAGGGCATCGCCGTCGTCTGTGACCACCGTGACGACGCCCAGGTCGAGGCGGCGTTCGGGCGCATTCTTGCCGAGGCGGGGCGCATCGACATCCTGGTCAACAACGTGTGGGGCGGCTACGAGTCGATGGTGGAGAACGGCGTGTTTACCTGGGAGGCCCCCTTCTGGCGGCAGCCGCTCTGGCGCTGGGACGCGATGTTCCAGGCCGGCGTGCGCGCCCACTTCACGGCCAGCCGGCTCGCCGCGCCGGGTATGATTGAGCGGCGGCGTGGCCTCATCGCCAACATCTCCTACTTCGCCGGCCAGAAGTACCTGGCGAACACGATTTACGGCGTCGCCAAGGCGGCGACGGACCGCCTGGCGGCCGACATGGCCCACGAGTTGCGCCCGCACAACGTCGCCGCCGTGTCGCTCTACCCAGGGCTGGTGCGGACGGAAGGTGTGATGCAGAACGCCCAGTTCTTTGACCTGAGCAACTCGGAGTCCCCCCAATTCCAGGGCCGCGTCGTCGCGGCGCTCGCGGCTGACCCGAACGGGATGCGCAAAACGGGACAGGTGTTGGTCGTGGCGGCGCTGGCCTTGGAGTACGGCGTCACCGACATCGACGGCCAGCAGCCGCGGCCGCTGACGCTGGAGGAGGCGTAGCGGGTTAGGAAAGTTTTTCCCCCCTGAGGTGGTGATTCCTCTACCTCTTGTCATGGCCGACCGCATTATCATGGGGGTAGGTGTCTCGGACCGAGACTGCATTGCCTTGCCGAGCGCTCCGCCAATGAGGGTGGGAGCGCCGGCTCCGGCATTTCACGCCGACCCAAAGGCCAGCCTGGCCAGACAGGGGTCGGCGTGTGTCTTGTGACAGGAGGGATTGACCATGAGACGCTCCTCATTGGCGGGCCACGTGTCCAGCCTGACCCTCGGCCTGCTCCTCGTCCTATCCATCATGCTCGCGTCAAGCCAGGCGTCGGCCCAGGGGCCGGCGCCCACCGTGCCCATCCCCCCTGTGACCTGGCTGGGCACGGGCTTTACCTATCAGGGCCACCTGACCGACGGCGCGGCGCCCGCCAACGGCGCCTACGACTTCCAGTTTACCCTGTACACCGAACCCAGCGGAGGCATGGTCGTCGGCGCGCCGCTGGTCAAGCCGAACGTCGTGGTCGCCAACGGTCTGTTCACCGTGGCGCTCGACTTCGGTCAGATCTTCAATGGCCGCGCCCTCTACCTCGACATCGCGGTGCGGCCCAGTGGCAGCGGCGACTTCGTCCCGCTCGTCCCGCGCCAGGCGCTCACGGCCGTCCCCTACGCCCTGGCCCTGCCCGGCCTGCGCACGGTCATGCGCGGCAGCAGCGCCATCATCATCGGCGGCCACGCCGCCAACTGGGTGGACGACGGGATCGTGGGTGCGGTCATCGCGGGTGGCGGCAACGAGGTCCTCCCCAACCACGTCGCCGCGGAGTACGCCACCATCAGCGGCGGCCAGGGCAATTGGGCCAGCGGCGAGCGCAGCGTCATCAGCGGCGGCGCCGTGAACGAGGCCGGCGGCCGCCAGGCGGTCGTCGCGGGCGGCGTCCTGAACAAGGCGCCCGCGGACAGCGCCGTTATCAGCGGCGGCCAGCACAATACGGTGGCGGCCACGTTTGGGGTCATCAGCGGCGGCGGCTGTGATGACCCATCCGACCAGGCGTGCGGCAACCGCGTCATCGACAGCTTCGGCGTCATCGGCGGCGGGCGGGCCAACCTGGCCGGCACAGACGACGACTTCCTGCTAGACGCGACGTTTGTCACCATCGCCGGCGGGGAGAAGAACGAGGCCGCCGGGCATAGCGCCACCATTGGCGGCGGCTCCGAGAACCGCATCACTCACCTCGGCATGTGGGGCACCGTCAGCGGCGGCTACGCCAACACGTCCGGCGCGGGCTTTGCGACCGTCGGCGGGGGCCAGCACAATACCGCCAACGGCGGCGCGTCGACCGTCAGCGGTGGCGACGGCAACACGGCGTATGGCAGCGTGGCGACCATCGGCGGCGGCTATGGCAACCGGACGGATGATGTCGAAGCGACCATCGGCGGCGGCCAGAACAACACCGCACGCGGCCCTGCCTCGACCATTGCCGGTGGCGAGAGCAACCGCACGGAGGAGATGTACGCCACGGTCGGGGGCGGTGGGCAAAATGTCGCCAGCGCGCGCGGCGCGGTCGTCGCGGGCGGCGGCGGGCGAGATGAGGCCGGCAAGCTCAAGGGCAACACGGCCAGCGGCATGTGGAGCGCGGTCGGCGGCGGGCTGCTCAACCAGGCCACGGGCTTCGCGGCGACGGTGAGCGGGGGCGGCGGCTATGTCTCGACCGACTGCCCCGCGTGCGGCAACCACGCCACGGCCCCCTTCTCCACCATCGGCGGCGGGGACTACAACCGCGCGACGGCCTACGGCGCTGTCGTCGGCGGCGGCTCGCAGAACGAGGCCACGGGCTATGACGCCACGGTCGGCGGCGGCTCGCACAACCTGGCCTCGGGCCAGTACGCGACCATCGCGGGCGGCGGGCCGAGCCGACGCGACCAGAGCGAGGTGGTCAACCGCGCCACCGACGACTACGGCGCGGTCGGGGGCGGCGGCGGCAACCAGGCGGGTAACGCCAACGACACACCGACCGACGCCATGTACGCGACCGTCAGCGGCGGCGAGATCAACACGGCCCGCGCCTCCTGGGCAACGGTCGGCGGCGGGCGGTACAACGATGCGACGGAGGTCAACGCCACCGTGAGCGGCGGCCAGAGCAACAGCGCCGACGCCGCCTCCGCCACCGTCAGCGGCGGCTTCAGCAACCACGCCACCGGCAGCGTCGCCACCATCGGGGGCGGCAATCTCAACCGCGCCGAGGCGCAGGGAGCGACTATCGCCGGCGGCGTGGCGAACGTGGCCAACAAGGACCACGCCTCGGTGGGCGGCGGCCAGAACAACCAGGCGTCGGGGGCGCTGAGCGCCATCGCGGGCGGCTCGAACAACGAGGCCAGCGAAGGCTCAGCCTTTGTCGGCGGCGGGATGCACAACATGGCGCACGGCTCCTACGCGGTTATCGCAGGCGGCGTCGACAACGCGGCCCAGGGGGCTTACGCCACGGTGGGTGGCGGAAACCACGACATCGCGGGCGGCCCGATGAGTACCGTCGGCGGGGGCATCGCCAACTCGGCCGACGGCGAGGCGTCGACGGTCGGCGGTGGCTACAACAACCAAGCGGGCGGCATCGGTGCGACCATTGGCGGTGGCAAGTATAACTTGGCCTCCGGCCCATTCGGCGCCGTGCCCGGCGGCTACGGCAACCACGCCGAGGGTCCGTTCAGTCTGGCCGCTGGGAACCGAGCGCGGGCTATGCATCCAGGCGCCCTCGTGTTGGCCGACGGGAGCGGCTGCAAGACCGACGCGTGTGACTACGACTTCCTCTCGGTCGCCAACAATGAGTTCGCCGTGCGCGCCACGGGCGGCGCGCGCATCGTCAGCGCCGTCGACGCCAGCGGCCAGCCAACGGCGGGCGTGCGGCTGCCGGCGGGGGGCGGGGCGTGGTCGACGCTGAGCGACCGCCAGGCCAAGACGGCCTTCACGCCCATCAGCGGGTCCGACGTGCTGGATCGGCTGAGCCAGGTGTCCATCACGACCTGGGCCTACAAGACGGAGGACCCCTCGGTGCGGCACATGGGGCCGACGGCGCAGGACTTCGCGGCGGCGTTCGGGCTGGGTGAGGATGACACGCACATCAGCACCGTCGACGCCGACGGCGTGGCGCTGGCGGCGGCCCAGGCGCTGACGGTCCGCGTCGAGCGCCTGGATGCGGAGGTGGCGCGCTTGAGCCGCGAGAATAAGCGGCTGCAAGCGCGCGCCGACGACCTCGAGGCCCGGCTGAGCCGCCTGGAAGCGCAGGCCGGGGGCGGCGCCGCGCCCGGTGCGCTGTGGCCGCTGGCCCTGTTGGTGGGCGCGGGCGCACTGGCGCTGGTCGGCTATCGCCGCGCTGTCCGCCCGGATGGAGGGCCGCTATGAGACGCCTCGCGCTGGCTGCGCTTATCGTGAGCCTGGCTGTGGCAGCGGCGCTGCCGGTGGTCGCGTCAGACCCGGCGCGCTTCAGCATCGACTGGTGGACGGTGGACGGGGGCGGGGGCGTGGCCCGGGACGCGGCAGGCCGCTACGCGCTGGTCGGGACGGTCGGCCAGCCGGACGCAGGCGTCGTCATCGGCGGCGGGCCGTTCCAGGTCGTCGGCGGCTTCTGGGCGGGCGACGCGCCGCCGCCCCGCCGCGTATTCCTGCCGCACATCGAGAGGGGCCATTGAGGTGCGCCTATCTGTAGCGCCGGCCTCAGTCGGCCTCGGCCCTGTAGCGCCGACTTCAGTCGGCAGCCGCCTAAAAGTCGGCGCTACGAGTTCGGTGGGCCGTTGCCCGTTGACCGGCGGCGCGATTCGGCCTATGATTGCCGAGGAGTACGCACGACGATATTCAACAAGGAGGTTGATTCATGCTCTCGCTGACCCAGATACCCCCCTTTCGCAACGAACCGCTGACGGACTTTGGCGATCCGGGGGAACGCCAGAAAATGGAAGCGGCGCTGGCGAAGGTCAAGTCACAACTCGGCCAGACCTACCCGCTGGTGATTGGCGGCCGCGAAATCTATCTCGACGACACCATGACGTCCATCAACCCGGCCCAGCCGGACCAGGTCGTCGGCGTCTTCCCCAAGGCGACGGTCGAATTGGGCACGCAGGCCATCGAGGCGGCGGCCCAGGCGTTTGAGACCTGGCAGTACACGCCCGCTGAGGAGCGCGCCCGCTACGTGCTCGAAGGGGCGCGGCTGCTCCGCGAGCGCAAGCACGAGTTCTCGGCCTGGATGGTCTACGAGGTGGGCAAGAGCTGGCCCGAAGCCGACGCCGACACGGCCGAGACGATTGACTTCCTTGAGTACTACGCCCGCCAGATGCTGCGCCTGGCCGGGCCGCAGGAGCTGGTTCCCCTCGCCGGCGAAGAGAACGAGCTGAAGTACATCCCGCTGGGCGTCGGCGTCATCATCCCGCCCTGGAACTTCCCCGGCGCGATTATGGCGGGCATGTCGTCGGCGGCGATTGTGGCGGGCAACACAGTCGTCCTCAAGCCCGCCAGCACCTCACCCACCATCGCCGCTCAGTTCCACCGCATCATGACCGAGGTCGGCCTGCCGCCGGGCGTGTTCAACTTCCTGGTCGGCCCCGGCGGCAAGATTGGCGACGCTCTCATCGACCACCCCAAGACGCGCTTCATCGGCTTTACCGGCAGCATGGAGGTCGGGCTGCGCATCCAGGAGCGGGCGGCTAAGACCCAGCCGGGCCAGATTTGGATCAAGCGCACGATTATGGAGATGGGCGGCAAGGACGCCGTCGTCGTGGACGAGTCGGCGGACCTGGACGAGGCCGCCAAGGGCATTGTCACGTCGGCGTTCGGTTTCCAGGGGCAGAAGTGTTCGGCCGGGTCGCGGGCCATCATCCACGAGAAGGTCTACACCGCCCTCGTGCCCAAGATTCTCGCCGAGGTGGACAAGATCACCGTCGGCGACCCGACCAAGCAAGAGACATACATGGGGCCGGTCATCGACGAGAAGGCGTTCAACAAGATCAAGGAGTACATCGACATCGGCAAGCAGGAGAGCAAGCTGGCCTACGGCGGCGAGACCGAGGGGCCAGGCTACTTCATCCAACCGACGGTCTTTGTCGATGTGCCCGACACCGCCCGCATCGCCCAGGAAGAAATCTTCGGCCCTGTTCTGGCCGTCATCAAGGGCCGGGACTGGAACGACCTGCTGCGCATCGCCAACGGCACGATCTACGGCCTGACCGGCGCGGTGTACACCAACGACGAGCGCCACATCCAGGAGGCAGCACAGCGCTACCACGTCGGCAACCTGTACTTCAACCGCAAGTGCACCGGCGCCATGGTCGGCGTGCACCCGTTTGGCGGCTTCAACAGGAGCGGCACGGACAGCAAGGCGGGCGGCCCCGCCTACCTGCTCCTGTTCACCCAGGCCAAGTCCATCGCGCGCCGCCTGCCCCAGGCAGGGACGCCGTCCCAGGCCGAGAAGGAACTGAAGGGCGAGCAGGTCGTCGGCGGCGA
>CAZLBQ010000291.1:0-8024 GCA_964557745.1 uncultured Anaerolineales bacterium | reverse complement strand
GCGAAGACCTGGCCGCCGGCGAAGGTCAAGGCGGCGACGGCAGCGGCGGGGCGGGAGAGGGCCAGGACGCGGGCAAAGAGGTACGTCCCGACGGCGGCCAGCCAGATCTGGACGACGGTGAACCAGCCGAAGGCGAGCCAGAGCGGCAGGGCATAATAGAGAACGCTCAAGGGGTAGAGGGCGGAGTGCTGACCCGCCGCAAGAAAGGGGACGCCCGCGAACAGGCGCGGGTTCCAGAGCGGCAGCGTGCCCGACTGGAGCTGCTCGCGGAGGAAGGACTTCCAGACGTAGTTCTCGAGCAGGAGGTCGGTGACAAGGGCGTTCTGCGGCGCGCCCACGCCCTGCTGGGCGGCGTAGGCGGACCACGGGGCGAACTGGTAGAGGGCATCGAAAGGGACCAGGCTGCGCCCGCCGAGCGTGACCTGCCAGAAGAGGGCCAGGGGGAAGAGAAGCAGGGCCAGGAGGATGAGGCCGTCGCGGGCAAGACGCGAGCGGGTCAGGGCGAGACGCGGGCG
Source organism: uncultured Anaerolineales bacterium (assembly GCA_964557745.1). Taxonomy (GTDB): domain Bacteria; phylum Chloroflexota; class Anaerolineae; order Epilineales; family JAHCIE01; genus JAHCIE01. The sequence continues at coordinate 7,509 of CAZLBQ010000291.1, read as the reverse complement.
AAGGAGGCGCATAGCCAGGCATTATAGCCGAACGGGGGGCCGATGCCAACAAACGTTGTAGTCGGGTAGTCGGGTAGTCGGGTAGTTCAGAGGAAGCGCCCCGCGCCGGAGGAGCGGCCGGCGCGGGGCGGGGAGGAGGGGCGGCCGCCGTTCGCGGCACGAGGCGGGGAACGACGGCGGAAGGGAGGATAGAGTCAGGCTAGGCGGCGCGGCGCTTGCGGCGCGGGCGGGCCTCCGGTTCGGGTAGGGGCAGCGGCTCCGGCGCGACCTCCGGTGTGGGGGCGGGTTGCGCGTCTTCAGCGATGCCCAGCCAGAAGTGGTGGGGCAGGATGGTAGCCCGGGCGCGCAACTCGAAGCCGGGGACGACAGCGCCCGCCGGGAGCGTGGACGGGTGGACGTAGCAGGTGTTAGGGGTGACTCCGAACTTCTCTTCGTAGCGTTCGGCCGCCTCATAAATCTTCTGGGCAAATGGAATCTTGGGGTCTTTATCGAACCACAACAGACCAACCTTCATGGGAAGAACTCCTGATGAATAAGTGCTGAGCGATTTGATATTAGTCGTCGTCGCCGACGATGTGAAAGTCACGCGGGGCCGGGGCGGGCATGGCCGCCTGCCCCCACCACTGCGGCGCAGCGTGGGCCTGGGCCGGCGGGGCAGAGACCACGATGATCTGCGGTGGCTGGGGCGCGGCCGGGAAGGCTGTTGCGGGCAAGGCGGTGGGATGAGACGTCACGTCGGCAGGGGCTGTCGCCGGGGTGTCGTCCGTCTCGGCGCGGCGGCGGGCGGCGTAGAGGACAAGGACGGCGACGGGCAGCCCGGCTAGAACGCCCAGCAGGACACCGACGACTACAGCCATCGCCTCCGTGCCCAGGCGAAGCGCCACCATAACGCCGAGACCGGCGGAGAAAGCGACAAGGGATAGGCGAAGCAGGCGCATGAAGCGGTCCTCGGCTGACGTTGACTGAATGGGCGATTAGGAAAAGCACGAGAAGAGCGGGGCATGGAGCGCAGGGTTGCAGGTGGCGCTTCAATTAAAGGTGGTTCCGGAAGCTCGGAAACGCCCACACCCCGCTGTCTCGCGGTGGCGCCTCCCGTGTGGGAGGGCCGTTATTTAACCAGGCGCAGATACGCGCCACGCTGCGGCAGCGTCGGGAGCGGCTTCGCGTTGACCACCTGACGAGCTTCGGCTGGCTCGGCCGGGGACGCGGGGCGCTTGCGACGCGGGGCAGCGCTGGTTTCGGGAGCAGGAGCCGCTGCGCCCGCGAGCGGCAACGGCTGAAAGCCGCCAGGTAGGTGCTGCTGGATATCGGCCTCGGTACAGAAGGCCGCCTGGAGGCGGTGGGTAACGCCCTGGACGACGAGCAGGAAGTCGCCCCGCCCGCTGAGGCGCTCAGCGCCACTGCGGGCGATGCCGGAGGCGACCTTCGCGTCCTCGGCGCTGGCGACACTGCCGACGAGGCGGGCCGGGAAGTTAGCCTTGACCAGCGAGCCGATGATGGCGCTGCTGGGCTTCTGGGTGCAGCACACCAGGTGCAGGCCTGCTTCGCGGCCGCGCTGGGAGATGCGCGTCAGGGCGGTGGTGACCGTCGCGCCGCCGACCATGGCGAGGTCGGCCAACTCGTCGATGAAGGTGACGATGCGCGGCAGGCTGATGCGCTCGCGGTCGCGGCGCTCCATCTCGGTCACGAGCCACTCGAGCGTGGCGATGGCCTCTTCGGCGCTCTGCGCGACGGGGGCCAGGAGGTGGGGCAGGGTAGCGAAGGGCGCGTAGCCACGGCCCTTGGGGTCGATGAGCAGGAGACCCAGGTCGGCCGGCGTGTTGTGGTAGGCCAGGCTGGCGATCATGCTCCGCGCCAGGGCCGTCTTGCCCGAGCCCGTGGTCCCGCTAATAAGGATGTGCGGGGCCTCGGGGCTGGCGTGGCGGATGAGAATGGGCGTGCCCTCACCGTCGAGACCCAGGATGGAGGTAAAAGGCGGGACGTTGGGAATGCGCTGGGCCAGATCGAACACCTTCACCATGCTGCGGTCGTGGCGCGGGAACTCCAGGTCGATGGTCTGGCCGCGCCGCACAACACGGCAGGTCGCCGCGCCGAGGGACAGGGCCAACTCTTCGGAGAGCCGGGTGATCTGGTTGACCCGCGTACCGAGGGCCGGCGCCAGATGGAAGCGTACCATCTGAGGCGTGACGGAGCCGCCGGTGATCCGGCCCTGGATACGGTGGCTGGCCAGGACAGATTCGATCTGGTCGGCCTGGAAGTGGAGTTCGTTGAGACGCTTTCCCATACGCTCTCCTGGTCTCTCCTGGACTCGTGCGAGGGCTGACTGAAGTCGACGCTACAAAGACCGCTAGACGTGGCGGATAACCGCGATGACTTTCCCCTGGACCTCGACGTCGGTGGGGTCGCAGTAGATCGGCTCCATATCGCGGTTCTCGGGCTGGAGGCGGACGCGGTGGCCCTCATGATAGAAGCGCTTGAGGGTTGTAGCTTCCTGGCTCTTAATCCAGACGGCGACCATGTCGCCGTTCTCGGCGTCTGTCACGCGCCGCATGATGACAATGTCGCCGTCGTTGATAAGGGCATCGATCATCGAGGTGCCCTTGACCCGCAGGGCATAGACGCCACGTGTGTCGCGGACGATGTCACGGGTCAATTCCAGCGAGTCGTAGGCGCTGGAGCCATGATCGGGGACAGGGATAGGCTGACCAGCGGCGATGACGCCGACCATCGGCACTTCGCCAATGCCCGTCTCCACATTGTAGCCAGCGGCCGAGCGGACCAGCTCAATACCGCGACTGATGCGCGGGACACGGCGGATGCAGCCCTTGCTCTCCAGGCGCTTGAGGTCGCGGTGGACGTGATCCTTGGAGGCCATCTGAAGGGCGACGCGTATCTCTTCGACGGTCGGCGCGCGGCGCTTCTCCGTCGTGTAATCCTCGATGTAGTCTAACATCCGTGTCTCGTGATCGTTCAATTCTACTTGAAACATTTGCCCCTCCTCAGAACTATTGTTCTAGGAGATAGTATAGCAGAACACCTGTTCGGTGTCAAGGGGGATGGGCAGGCAATTTTAGGGGAATTTTGCCGGAGCGGGGTTGACGGCTGTGACCGAGTGCGCTATGATGTCGGGGTCGGTGGGGTGGCAAGACAGTGTCTCAGGAGGGACGTATGTCGTCAGTAGACTCTTTTCTCGAGGCGCGGAACTTCTTACTCACGCATCGCGGCGACTACGAGACGGCCTACCAGGGCTTTCGCTGGCCGCAGTTGGACGAGTTCAACTGGGCGCTGGACTACTTCGACCCGTACGCGCGCGGCAACGACCGGCCAGCATTGTGGGTCGTCACCGAGGCGGGCCAGGAGACGCGGCGCAGCTTCGCCGAGATGAGCGCCCGCTCGAACCAGGTCGCCAACCTCTTGCGGCGGCTGGGCGTCAAGCGGGGCGACGCGCTGATTGTGATGTTGCCCAACACTGTCCCGCTATGGGAGGTGTCACTGGCGGCGATGAAGCTGGGCGCGGTCATCAGCCCTGCCACGACGCTGCTGACGCTGGACGACCTGCGCGACCGCGCCGAGCGGGGCGGCATTCGGCACGCCATCGCCGACACGGCGGGGGCGGCGAAGCTGGCCGCTGTGCCAGGGTTGGCCGTGCGGGTCGTCGTGGGCGGGGAGGCGGATGGGTGGACACCCTACGCCGAAGCGGATCAAGAGGCGACGGAGTTCACGCCGGAGGGGACAACGCGCGCCGACGACCCGTTCCTGCTGTACTTCACGTCAGGGACCACGGCGCGGCCCAAGATCGTGCTACACACGCACCAGAGCTACCCGGTCGGCCACCTGTCGACGCTGTACTGGCTGGGGTTGCAGGAGGGGGACATCCACTGCAACATCAGTTCGCCGGGCTGGGCGAAGCACGCCTGGAGTAGCTTCTTCGCGCCCTGGCTGGCCGGGGCGTGTATCTTCGTCTACGACGCGCGCTTCGACGCCAAGAAGGTGCTGGACGTGCTGGTGCGATACGAGGTGACGACGCTGTGCGCGCCGCCAACGGTGTGGCGGATGCTGATTCTGGAAGACTTGACGCACTATCCGGTGCAGCTGCGCGAGCTGATTAGCGCGGGTGAGCCGCTGAACCCGGAGGTCATCGAGCAGGTGGAGAAGGCGTGGGGCATCACCATCCGCGACGGCTACGGTCAGACGGAGACGACGGCGCTGGTGGGGAACACGCCGGGCCAGGCGGTGAAGCCGGGGTCGATGGGGCGGCCGCTGCCGGGCTATGACGTCGTGCTGTTGGACCCGATGGGGCAGCCGAGCGCCGACGGCGAGATTGCCCTCCGGCTGACCCCGCGCCCCCTAGGGTTGATGGCGGGCTACCTGGACAACGTCGAGCGCTCGGCGCAGGCGCTGGGCGGCGAGTATTACCGGACGTCGGACACGGCGTCGCGCGATGAGGACGGCTACTACTGGTACATCGGCAGATCGGACGACGTGTTCAAGAGTTCGGACTACCGCATCAGCCCGTTTGAACTAGAGAGCGCGCTGATCGAGCACGAGATGGTGGCCGAGGCGGCCGTCGTGCCCAGCCCGGACCCGCTGCGGTTGAGCGTGCCGAAGGCGTACATTGTGCTCAAGCCGGGCATCGACCCCACGCGCGAGACGGCGCTAGAGATCTTCCGCTTCACGCGGCAGCGGCTCGCGCCGTACAAGCGCATCCGCCGGCTGGAGTTTGGCGAACTGCCCAAGACGATCTCTGGCAAGATTCGGCGCGTCGAGCTGCGTGGGCGCGAGGGCCAGCAAGCCCCGCAGCTCACGCGGGGCGAACTCGAGTTCTGGGAGGATGAGTTCCCGGAACTGAAGGCCTAGCGCCAGGCGTCAGGTACGCGAACGGGCCACCGAGGAGCGACAGGTGTCACTTCTCGGTGGCCGATATTTCTGGACAGAATTAACCGAATGGACAGGGGCCGGCGACAGCCTAGGCTGAGGCGCGGGTCTCCATCGCCTTGACGCGAGCGGCCAAGCGCGACTTGCGGCGGGCCGCGTTGTTCTTGTGGATGATACCCTTCTCGGCGGCCTTGTCCAAGGCGCTCTGGGCCTCTGTGAAGGCGGCGCGGGCCGCGTCGACGTCGCCGGCATCGACAGCCTTGAGGGTCTTCTTGACGAAGGTGCGGGTGCGCGAGATGAACCAGCGGTTGCGGGAGCGGCGGCGCTCGTTCTGGCGAATTTGCTTCTCGGCCGCTTTGGTGTTAGCCAACTTCTCCTCCTGAGAACGACAACATGCGATAACGCATGGTATGAGTGCGTGAACGACCCACTATCTTACTCGAAAAAGGGGAATCTGTCCAGTTTTGGGCGGGGCTTGCCACTATAGAGGCAGAAAGAGTGTCTGGTTACGTATGTCAATGGGGTCTAGGGTCTTCGCAATGAGTTCCAGATCATTGATTATCTGGCTGATCGGGGTCTTCATCTGGTGGGCGTAGACCAAGCCAGCAAAATCACGCTCCGCACGCAGCCACTGGTTGACAATGACCAGGAGGTCGCGATCCTGGCTGAACAGCACACGGTTCAACTCTGTCGCACGTTCAAGAAGGCAAGTATCATTGAACTGCCTCGCGCCATCTTCGAAGGCGGTGATGACGTCTACGCCACGGCTCCGCAAGGCTTCGGCAATCGCCACCTTGACATGGTGGTCCATGTAGAGACCGATACTCAAGATGCTAGGCCTGCCGCTCGCAATTTGCGTCGGACAGAACTGTTCCTAAGCCCTGCCTCCATTTCCTCGACCTGGCGCAAACCATCGTCAATCCACTTGTCCATCTCTGGCTTGTGGTCATAGTAATAGGCGAGGGCACTGTAGATTTCTCCCAGAGTCAGGTGAGGGTACTGCCGATGAATCTCGACCGCATCCCAACCGTAGGCCAGGTGGTCAAGGACTATCTCCTCCACCTTGATACCTGCCCCCTGAATAACGGGCACGCCGTCTCCCCTGACCTCAATGTGCGCGTAAGCCACCGCTGCCATGTCTGCCCTCGTTTCTATGATGATGGGTATTATAAGTAGTTGGGAGTAGCCAGGCAAACAGGCAGGCGCGGGGACTAGCAGGTGGTGGAGTTCGAGAGTACAATACAGCGAACCTGGGCAAGGAGCTTCTATGGTAACGACGCTATGGTAGGGCAAGGCGAGCGGCGGCGGGCGAGTGTGGCGCGGGCCGCGGCGATCATGATGGCGGCGTTTGTGCTGAGCCGGGCGCTGGGGCTGGTCCGCGAGGCGGCGCTAGCCTACCAGTTCGGCACCAACCCCGACTATGGGTCGTACCTGGCGGCGTTTCGCGTCCCGGATTTCCTGTTCAACGTCATCGGGGCGGGCGCTATTGGCTCGGCATTCATCCCCGTGTTCGCGGCGGCGCTCGCCCGCGACGAGGACGAGGACGCCTGGCGGCTTGCCAGCGCCCTGATGAACCTGATGACGGTGCTGCTGGTCGTCGGCGGTATCATCGCGGCCATCTTCGCGCCGCAGATCACGCGCAGCCTGATTGTGCCAGAGTTCACGCCCGAAGAGCAGGCGCTGACGGCGAGCCTGGTGCGGGTAATGCTCCTGTCGCCCATCCTGTTCGGCCTGAGCGGGCTGATGATGGGCATCCTCAACTCGCACCAGCAGTTCTTCCTGCCCTCCCTGTCCCCCATCTTGTACAACCTGTCGATTATCGCCGCCGCGCTGTTCCTGGCCCCACTGGGCCTCGGCGTGCGCGGGCTGGCGGTGGGCGTGGTGGTCGGCTCGGCGCTGCACCTGGGGGTGCAACTGCCGGGCATCTGGCGCTTGCGCGCGCCGTACAGCTGGACGTTCGGCTGGCACGAGGAGAAGGTGCGGCGGGTGGCGACGCTGCTGGGGCCGCGCGTGCTGGGCATGGCGGCGGTGCAGATGAACTTCGTCGTCAACGTCAACCTGGCCTCGCGGCTGCCGGACGGCCCGGCGCGCGTGGCCGCCCTGAGCTACGCGTGGATGATGATTATGTTGCCCCAGGGCATCTTCGCCCAGTCCATTGCCAACGCCATCTTTCCGACCTTCTCGGCCCAGGCGGCGCGCGGCGAGCGGGACGAGATGCGCCACACGCTGGGCAACCTGCTGCGGATGATCTTCTTCGTCAGCCTGCCCGCGACCGTCGGCCTGCTGGTGTTGAGCACGCCGCTGGTGCAACTGCTGTTCCAGCGCGGCGAGTTCACCGCCGAGTCGACCCAACTGACGGTCTACGCGCTGCGCTTCTACGCGCTGGGGCTGGTGGCGCACTCGGCGCTGGAGATTGTGACGCGGGCCTACTACGCCCTCCACGATACCCTGACGCCGGTCATCTACAGCGTCGGCGCCATGCTACTCAACATCGGGCTGAGCCTGGTGTTCATCGGCCCACTGGGACACGGCGGGCTGGCGCTGGCGAACTCGCTGGCGACGACGGTGGAGACAGCGGCTCTTCTGTTTGTCATGCGCCGCCGCCTAGGCGCGTTGGACGAGAGTCAGTTGTGG
>CAZLBQ010000290.1:0-8049 GCA_964557745.1 uncultured Anaerolineales bacterium | reverse complement strand
TGACCGTAGTTCTCAGACCAACTCTCGTTGATGGCAACCTTGCCCTCATACGTACCGGCGGGGAGGGCGGTCGTCTCGAAGGTGTAGATGCCGTCGCCATCCGAGTCCTCAAGCCAGGAGCGGAGGCAGTCGGGCTGCCAGTCGCCGGGGCAGCCCAGTTCCGACTGAAAGCTGCCGGGGGCGACGGCGATGACCGACATCTTGTTGTCGGTGGCCCAGTGAGTCTTGTGGTCATAGTAGAACTTGACAGCAGCGGCGTCGGTGAGGGTCAGGGGGATGTTGGCGCCGCCAGGGGTAGCATGGAGGCCGTAGTTCTCCGTCCAGGCGTTGTTGAGAGCGGCCTTGTACTCGTAACTACCGGCCGGGATGGACCACGTGCCCTGCCATACATCGTCCCCAGCATCGTAGCTCAGGTGGGTGCTAGCGCAGTCCGGCTGCCAGTCGCCCGGGCAGCCGACCTCGCTCTGGAGGCTGCCGGCGATAGTGACGCTTGTTGGGTTGGGGGTGTGGCTGGCGACAACCGCAGGGAGTGGACCTGCCAAACAGAGAAACAGTCCGAACAGCAGAACAACGAGCCACCTCAGAAGGTGGCGCGAAGGATGAACCATCATAATCCACTCCTTGTGACCTACTTAGTGTCTTATAGGCAGTCCAGCCCTGTGGCTGCGGCCGTGGGTAGCGGATTCTACACCCTGCACACCCTGTTGTCAACCGCCTGGAAACACAGAATTCCGCTTTGGCGCTGAGGCTGATGCGGTGGCCAGGGCCGCGATGAGGTCGGCCTGACTGAGGTCTACCCCGCGTCAGGTCCGTGGCCCAAGGGAGACGCCGAAGTGAAGGGGCAGATGGCGTGGGGACAGGGCGAGCGTGGCGCAGCGGGCCATCAAGACCCCGGCGGCTCAGAACCAGCGATGATGGACGAGAATACCGTCATCACGACCACCGACACGGCCAGGATGGCGGCTCGTGTCAGCACGGACCCTGAAGCCGGCGCAGGAGCGCTGAGGCGAACAGCCGCAGGGCGAACGGTATACCGTGCCACAGGTAACGTTTCGCCAGGCGGCGCGGCTCGTGCGCGAGTCGGTGCAGCCACTCGAGACCGCACCGTTGCATCCACAGGGGGGCGCGGGGAATGTCGCCCGCGACAAAGCTGAAGGCAATCCCAACCACCAGCCACCAGGCGTGGGGGAGACAATCGGCGACCTCCGCCATCAGCCACTCGGGCTTGGGCGAGCCTAGCGCCAGGTACACAATGTCTGGCTGAGCCGCCGTGAGCGCCTGACCCAGTCTCTCCAGCTCGGCCATGTCAGTCTCAAATCCATAGGGCGGGCAATACGTCCCCACCACCCGTAGGGCTGGATAGCAAGACGACAGCCGCTCAGCCGTCGCCTCCGCTGCTCCAGGCCGTCCGCCGAGCAGAAAGACCGACTTCCCCTGCCGCGCCGCTCCCTCGCTCAGGCTCCAGACCAGGTTGGACCCCGTGACCCGTTCCGGCAACGGCGTTCCCTGGATCCGGCTGGCCCACACCAGAGGCATGCCGTCCGCCAGACGCAGCGTCGCTTGGTCGCAGCAGCGGGCGTAATCGGCATCCGCGACGTAGCGGCGCAGATGGTCGAGATTGAGAGTGATGATGGTACCACCTCGCTGTCCGTCTAGTTCATCCAGGATCAGACGGACACACGCCTGTTCGGTCAAGGCGTGCAGGCGTGCGCCCTGGACCGCCACCTGGGGCGTCTTCGCCAGGTTGAGCGGCGCTAGTGTGGCGGCGAGGCCCGAGGGCAAAGCCTGGACCGAGCCTTCGTTGGGCAGGGGATGCGTGGCGGCGAGCAAACTGTCCATCGTCAGATACCAGCGCTAAGGGTCAGCGCTCAACTCTTCGTACAGGGCGACATCATCAAAACTCACTCCATCCCGAGCATCCTGGACACTGAGAAAAATGTCCCCGAACACCGCTCCTCTGGGAACCGGCGTCGTCAGCGCATGCTGTCGCCACTGCTCCCCAACGGGAATGACGACGAGAGACGTATCGACAAATTGCTCTCCCTGGTCGAGCCAGTTGATCTGCAAGCGCGCGGTCGGGCCTGGGCCTGCCGCACGCGTATAGTGACTGAGGGTGAAGACCTGGCCCGGCCGCACCGTAATACGCTGCACATACAGGTTGGCGGCGTCGGTGTGGACGGCCACCTGCCCCTCGTGGGCCAGCGCCCCATCCCGGAGAACCGCCGGCTGTCCCAACGCTATCCACCCCGTCGGCTGGCCTGTTGCGTCCAAGGTCTCGAAGCCAGGGTTGGTCACCCGGTTGAGCGGGCTTTGCCGTCGCGGCTGGGTGAGGAGACGATACACGGTGACGGCGCCCTGGCGATAGACGGGCAGCGTGTAGGTCTGGAAAAACGCCGGTTGCAGGAAGCGCTTCGCCGACGTAGGATTCGTCACGTAATCATTGACGATGAGATAACGATAGCCCAGCCCGGCAAGCCTGGTTGCCAGTTGGTCGGGGGGCAAGCGAAACAGCGCGTCGGCAAAGGCTACGTCGTCCCAGTCCGGCGCGAGCGGGGCCGTCAGGTAGAACCGGATCTGTTCCGTCGCGACGGCCACCGCGCGCTCGCCGGGTTGTGTGACAGTGTTGAGAAACCAGGCGGCGTGGATGGTGGGCAGCGCACGGCCCAGGAATTCCTCACGGCTCTCCTGTCCCAGGGCCAGGCGGAGTGGAAACCGCTCGGGAATCTGCCAGAACAGGAGGGGCATCGTGGCAATCTGAGCGACCAGGGCGACGCCCAGCCAGCCGACGCGGAGACGCCGCCAACGCCTGGCGCTCGGCAGCGCTAGAATCGCGCCCACAGTCAGAACCAACACCACGGGCAGCACGGCGATGTAGTAGCGGGCGTAGGGCGTGGCGTGCCCAATGGCCCACAGGACGAGACCCAACGCTGCGATGCCCAGCACGGCACGTATCGCGGCACGTTTGGTAGGCATGAGAACCAGCGCGCACGGCCAGAGCGCCAGGCCAATGCCAACGGCGCCTCCCACCAACGCTTCCCCATACTGCCCCGTCTGAAACGTCAACTGCCAGGGCAGCCCGCCCCACTGTCGAAGCTCCGCCACGAGGTCGAAGCGGCTCAAGAATGCCAGGCTGACCAGGCTATGGATGCGGCCGCCGTCGCGTTGCAGCAGCGAGGCGAACGGCGAGCCGGTGAAGGTGTACACCAGGAGGTAGACCGGCGCCGCGACCAAGCCCAGTCCCAGCCCGTAGACAACCGCGCGCTTCAGACTCAGCGCCGGTGACAGGCGCCGCGAGCGCCACAGCACAAGCAGGGCAGCGAGACCTGTGCCGGCGAGCAGGAAAACCGCCGTGGGTTTCGTCCCCAATGCTGCCCCCGCCAGCAGGCCACTCGCTACGATCCAGCCACCCGCGCGTCCCTCAAGCCATAGGACAAAGGCCAGCAACGCGGCCAGGGTCAAGACCACCGCCGCCAGGTCGGTATAGGCCGTCGTCGCCAGCCAGCTAACCAGAGGCGTCGTATAGAACAGCGCCGCGGCCCACAAGCCGACGCGTGCGCTGAAGAGCAGCCGCCCCAACGCATAGACCTGGAGCGCCGCCAAGCCGGCGAAGCTCCAGGAGAGCAGCTTGGTGGCTGTGACCGCGTTCAGCGCCAGCGGGACAGCGTATAGAAAGTCGAGCAAGCGGGCGTAGTACGAATGGGAGAAGTAGGCCAGGTTGACGAGGCCACCGTTCTCTACGTAGAGGCGCGGGACGGTCAGGTGGTAGCTCAGCGCGTCGAACTGGACTTCGGGCGCAACCGCCCAGGTCAACGTGAGCAGGCCACTGTAGGCGACGGCGACTACCAGGAGACCTTGTTCGAGGGGCTGAACCCCTGACAGGCCACCCCCGCTCTGGCCAGCGAAGGAGGGCAGGGCATGACCTCGCTGCCACCATCGGACGGTCGGGAGCAGCGTGAGGGCCAGCAGCGCGACGCCGACGTTCTCGGGTGACAAGAGGTGAAGGACGGTCAGGGCCAGCGCCACCGCGAACAGGACAATGAACCCCAGCGGCAGCGCCAGCGTCAGGCGGTCCAGAAGCGCCGACGCGGGCACGCGCAGCCAGGTGAGGAGCCAATCTCCCCAGACGACGGCCAGGAGAAGCAACCAGCCACACACTAGGAAGGCGCGCGATTGCCCCGACAGCGCGACAACAGCGAGCGCCAACGCCGCCGCGCTGCCCAACCAGACGACAAGCATCCACTTTGGCTGCCCCCGCCAGAACGAGAGTAAGGCCAGCGTCACCCCGACGAGCCAGACCCACACCCACCCTGTGTCAGCGCCCCCGTTGAATGGGTTGCGCACGGCGCGGACGGCAGTCCAGACGTAGACCAGCGTCATGGCCGTCAGCCACAGCGTGACCAGGGCCGACGCCAGTCGTGTTAGCCGCCACGACCAAGCCTCGGCGCGCTGCTCCGTCAGGTGGCGAGCCGTCATGGACGCGGCTCCTGCCCAAACGGACTGTAACGCCACAGGTCAGCCAGGGACAATGGCAGGACGTCGTTTGTAGCCGGGCGGAGGGCGCGCTTTGTCCGACCCACGGCCTCGCTGACGAGGCGCGTGGCGTCGCAGAGCGCCGTGTACGCCGGGCCGTGGTGCTTGAGGAAATAACGCCGCCGCGAGACGAACCACGCTGGCGGCAGACGATGGGCCACGTGGCCCTCCTCGCTCTGCCGACTCCTGCCCACGAGATGGACAACGCGGCTGTCCGGCGCATGCCAGCACCGCCAGCCCGCGCGGCGCGCCCGCAAGCAGAAGTCAACATCTTCGTAGTACATGAAGTAGCCCGTGTCGAACAGACCGATGGTCTCGAAGACGGCGCGGCGGATCAGCATGCATGCGCCGGGCGTCCAGTCGGCCCAGCCCGACGCCTCGCTGATGGGGAGCGGCATCCGCCACCGCGCCAGCGCTCGCGACGCGACGGCCATCCCTAACCCGGCCTCGATCTCGCCGCCGAGGCTGGGAAAGCGAAACGCGGAGGCCTGGGGCGCGCCGTCGGGGTCTTCGAGGCGGGCGCCAATGATGCCAGCCTGCGGCAGGGCGGCGCCCCAGGCCAGTAGCGCCTGCACAGCACCGGGTCGGATCAGCGTATCTGAATTGAGTAAGAGCAGCCAGTCGGGTGGCTGGCGCGAAGACAGGGCCGCCTGAATCGCGACGTTGTTCCCACCCGCGAAGCCCAGGTTGTCGGACAACGGCAGCAGACTGGCCCACGCCTCCCACCCATGTACTCGCAGCGCAGCCCCGATGACGTCAACCGAGTCATCCCCAGAGCCGTTATCGACGACAACCACGGAAGTGGCCGTCAGCGCCCTCACCTCGTCGGCCAGTGAGGCGAGGCAATCGACCACCAGCGCTGGCGTGCGGTAGTTGAGGATAATGATGCGCGTGGACCCTGCGGCGTCGTCAACCATACGTCTTGTCAGGTTTGGCGGCCCCGAACACGAGACTGAGTAACCCGCCCGCCGTGAGGGCATAGATAGGGTTGACCATCGCGTTGAGCAGGCTATCGATGGCGTACAACAGGAGGACGATACTCAGCGCTGCCGCCCCGGCCAGTTCTGGCGTGCGCCATTGACAGCCCGGCGTGCGCCAGGCGAATGCGAGCGACGGTGTTAGCCATATAACGCCCAACGCGGCCAGGGCGATACTCCCTGACTCGGCCAACGTAATGATCCATAGGCTGTCAAAGACCAGCGGGAGGCCGGAGACCGGCGGGTAGACTGACGCCCCGCGGCGCCCCAGACCGAACCAGGGGTGGGATTGCGCCACTTGTAGAATCACGGCTTCATTCGCAAAGCGAAAAGCGACGGATTGAGCGCGACGCGCTCCCAGCACGCGCCCGGTCCACTCGACCACCGGCTCGGCCTGCCAGGCGCCTACCAGGCGTAGACCCAGGTAGCCGACGACCAGCGTCGCGACCAGCCCCACCGGCCACGGCCAGCGCCAGCGGACGCTCACGAGCAGGACGGCCAGCCCCAGCGCTCCCAGCGCCCAGGCGTTGATGGACTGGCTCGCCACGGTCGTCACGCTCAAGACCAGAACCACCCAGCCGCCGCTGAGCGGCCCGACGCGCCGCAGCCGTCTGCTCCACCACACCCAGAAGCTCACCAGCGACGCCGCCATCAACCAGAACGCCGTCATCAAGCCCTGCTGCATGAACACGGTGGGGCGCCACCCGCTGAAGCGGGCCGCCTGCTCGACATCGACGTGCAAGTGACCGTACACCGTCAGGTGTAGCCACGGCCCCCAGACAATCTCAACCCAGCACAGGGGCACATAGAGCAGCCCGCCCACCACCACCCACCACGCCAACTCGTCCAGCGCTACGGCATCCGTCAGGTAGATCCGACCGAGGACGTAGGGAATGGCCCAGGCAATGCTGCGTGCCACGACGGCGGAGACGCCCTCGTAGACACCGAGGCCATTGCTCAAGGCAGCCGCCAGGGGCGTCGCGCAGAAGACGAGCATGGGGAGGTCGAACCAGCGCGGGCGAAACGTGACCAGGCGGCGTGGGTCGAACAAGGCGACCCCGCCCAGCGCGCCCAGGCATGTTATGTTCATCTTGTTGAGGTCGGGCAGGTGCGGGACGGTGTAGGTCACGACGGGGAGAAACAGCCAGCCCAGGGTCAGTGAGGCCAGGAGCGCGCGCCGCGGTGGCCCAGCCCAGAATAGGCCAAGGACGAGCGCCAGCCAGAGGGTGATGCCAGCGCCCTCCTGCCATGTCATCGTGGTCGGCCCTCGCGGGCGACCACGTCCAGCAGCGCTGCCTCGAACTGCTCCACGGTCGCGGTCCAGGTGTAGGGTTGGGCCGCCTGATGCGCCGCCTCCGACATGTCGCGCCAGTCTCCCTCTGCCAGGCTGAGGACACGCGCCACTCCTTCGGCGAGGGCCTCGGCATCACCGGGGGCGGCGAGGTAGCCGTTGACGCCCTCGGTGATGAGGACCGGCGTGATGCCGACCCGCGTCGCCACGACGGGGCAGCGGCAGGCCATCGCCTCCACGGCGGGTAGGTAGAAGCCCTCGTTCCAGCTGCTGCCCAGGAACACGTCACACTGGGCATAGATGTCTTTCAGCGCGGCTTGGGGAGGCTGATAGAAGAAGCGCGTGGTGGCCGGAAGCGGCAAGCGCGGCGACGGCTGTTCGGAGCCAAACGCCACGTAGCGGAGGTCGGGCACGCGGTCAGCCACTAGGCGCAGGGCAGCTAGTCCCACGGCGCCACCTTTCATCGAGGTCGTCGCGTAGACAATGCCCACTGTGGGCAAGGGCTGCCTGCGACGCGGCGGCACGTCAAATTGCGCCGGGTCGACGCCCAGCGGGACGTAGGCGACGTCAGTGTCGCCGTACTGGTCGCGCATCACGTGGGCCAGCCAGGGCGAGATAGCAATCTTGCGCAGGGGTAAACGATAGGTCGCCTTGACGCGCTCGATGGGCAGGAAGTCGTGGACCTCGTGGCCCTGGACAAAGTAGACCTTCGCGCCCTTGCGCGGCGCCAGTCGCGCCACCCACTCGGCTGTCTCCCACCACGTCGCTATCACGACGTCAGCGTCGGGGACATCGGCATCGGTCACCGGCCGATAGCGGTCCAGGAGACGGCGCGGCACGCGCAGGCCGTCGAAGTGCGACGGTCCCCGGCGCGGGCGGCCAGGCCAGGCCCGCTGCCGTACCAGGGCGCGAGCCTGCTCGCGCAGCGTCGGGGCTGGCGGAGGGGCGGAGACGACCAAGACCTCGTGGCCGCGTTGCGTCAGCCCCTCGGCGACCTGGGCCACGCTGCGATGCCCCCCCGACAGGCCAAAGCCTCCCGCCAGGACAAACGTGACCCTCCCGGGAATGTCCCCAGGCCCGCGAAGGGCGACCCCCAGCCCAGCGCCCCCCTTACGACGAGCAGCGCGGCCAGCAGCGCGGCGAACAGGAGGGTGCTCGCCACGTCCTGGCCCAGCGTGCGGATGCCCTCGCGCCGCAGCGCGTAGACGACCGGAACATAGAACGGCACGTCGTTGAGGGCCACGGCCAGCA
>CAZLBQ010000289.1:0-8093 GCA_964557745.1 uncultured Anaerolineales bacterium | reverse complement strand
TGGGGTTGCTGCTGCTGCCCCTGCCCCTGCCCCTGGTTCGGGCGCGCCGTTGGCTGGGCGCCCGGCCGCGCCGTCGGTTGCGCCTGCTGCCCACTCGGCGCGCTGGGCGGCGCCGGGCCGCTCGGGGCCTGCCCCGGGTTCAGCAGGCTGCCCAGACCACCCTGCTGTGTCATCACAAATGCTCCGATGCCCAGCACCGACATGCACAGCGTCAGCAGCAGGCACACCGCCACGATAATCCCGACAATCAACAACGTCCGGTTCCGCCTGGGCGGCGGCGTCGACGGCAGCGGCGCCTGAGGCGGCGCGCCGTAAGGTGGCAAATTCGTGCTCATCCGAGTGTCTCCTCCATCCAACTATGAGTACATTCCGACGCGTGAGGCTCACAGAGCAACGCCCGCGTCGGCGGGCGCGGCGGGTCGGCCCGCCTGCCTGGCGCGCCTCCCTCGCTATCCTTCATTGTAGCGGCAAGGCGGGCAAAAGTCAATGCGACTCCGCCCGCCCCAGACTAGAGTTTGATTAGAACTACCGCATCGCTGCCTGAACCTTCAACGGGCCGCCTTCAATCTGTCCCCACCCTAGCGCCAGACGAGCGGGGTGTCCGTCCCCACGCCGTAGTCAAACGTCTCGTCCGCCGCGCCCGTTGACAGGCTATGACGCAGATACCACGTCCCGCTGCGCACCACGCCCAGCCGGTCCCGCCCAATGCCCATCCAGTCTCCAACGATGGGCGTATCACTGCCAAGCCCATAGGCGAACACCGTCTCGGCGTTTCCCCCTATCGGGCTGTTCGTCAGATACCACACGCCGCCGCGTACTATCCCTGGCGTGTCCAGCCCATCGCCGTCCCAATCCCCCACCACAGGCAGGTCGCTAACGTTCCCATAGGGGAACGCGTGGTTCGCTATGCCACTGGTGAGGGTGTCCCGTAGGAACCACACGCCGCCCCGCACTACCCCCACCGTCTCCACGCCGTCACCATCCCAATCGCCACACATAGGCGTATCGCCCGCCCCGCCAAAAGAGAGCTGAGTGGTGGCGAAGCCGCTGGTGTTGCTGTCGCGCACATACCACATACCGGCGCGGAAGATGCCTGGCGTGCGGCTGCCGTTGCCATACCAGTCACACAGGAGCGGCTGGTCGGTAGACAGGCCATAGGAGAAACTGACGTCGGCGGCGCCGCTCGTGAGCGTGTGACGCAGGTACCACGTCCCACCGCGCCAGACGGCGGGCTTACTGAGTGCGCTGGGCGCAGGGTTCGTCGCCGTGGGCGTGGGCGTGAGCGTCCGAGTCGCGGTCGCCGTGGCCGTTCCCGTCGGGGTTGCGGTCGCCGTGGCGGTTGCGGTCGTCGTCGCCGTCCGCGTGGGCGTTGAGGTTGCCGTGGCGGTTGGCGTTGCCGTCGCGCTCGCCGTCGCCGTCCGCGTGGCTGTGGCAGTTCCTGTGGCTGTTGCCGTCGCGCTTGCCGTCGCCGTCCGCGTGGCTGTGGCGGTTCCTGTTGCGGTTGAGGTCGCCGTAGTGGTTGGTGTCGCCGTCGCGCTGGCTGTCGCCGTCGCCGTTGAGGTTGCCGTAGCGGTTGGTGTCGCCGTCGCCGTGGCGGAACCTGTCGGTGTTGCTGTCCTTGTCGCGGTTCCGGTGGCCGTTGGCGAGGCAGTTGCGGTGGCTGTCGCGGTTGGAGCGGCTGTTTCTGTTGCCGTCGCCGTCGCCGTGCTCGTCGCCACGTCGGTTGCCGCCGGCGTGGCGGTGGGTGTCACGCTGGCGGCTTCAGTGACCGTCGGGGAGGCAGTCGGGCTGGGGGTAGCCGTCAGCGTCGGCGCGGTCGTTGGAGTAACCGTCGGGGTCTCGGTGGCGGTTGAGGTTGGCGTGGCCGTGGCGGTGGCCGTTTCCGTCGCAGCGCTCGTCGCGGTCGCCGTCGCCGTGGCGGTCTCGGTCGCCGTGGCAGTCGGTGTTTCCGTGGGCGTCGGCGTCTCGGTCGCGGTCGCCGTGCTCGTCGCCGTTTCCGTCGGTGTCGGCGTCACCGTAGCGGCTGAGGGCAGGGCAATACAGGGGCTGCTCAGGTTCTCCGGCCCGGTGGGCGAGCGGAAGAAGAAATCGTCGGCGTTATTGTCGGTATCGACGCCGCTTCCCAGCGGCCCGCCCCAGCGCCGCTCGTAGCCCTCGTCGGCGTCGGGCCCTTGCGGCGTGAGTGTCGTGCCCTCCTTGTAAGCCGAGCCTGAACTCATGCCGACCTTGTCAACGGCTGCGTCACTCGCATCGAATAGACCAATCCCCCCATTATCGCGGACACCCGCCGTGCCAAAGACATACCACTGGTCGGGCGGCACGATGCCACTGTAAGGTCCGGCCGTCGTGTTGCTATTGGCGAGCAGCTAGTGGCAGCCAGGGCTGAGCACCCTATTGGCGGGGATGGTCGCCAGCACGCCGACCGAGCCGCTACTGTCCGACGCCCTCACCTTCCAGCCGCTGATGTCGACGGCGGTGTCCGTCGGGTTGTACAACTCGATGAACTCGTCGTTGGCTCGGTTCGGGCCGCGGGTGCGGAACTCGCTGATGACGACATGGGTCACGCTGCTCTGGGGCGCCTGGACGGGGTAGGTCACGAAATCCGGCGTGAACAGGCGGAAGTCCACCGCGCCGCTGCCGTAGTCACCGTCGCCCGGGTCGGCGCGGCTGATGAACTGGTTGCTCAACGTCCCGTCGTCCGCCGTGTAGACGGCGAAGAGCTTGACGACGCTCTCCGTGATGGCGAGGTTGGCGCCCGCGCCGGTTGGGTTGAAGCTCAGCCGCGCCTCAAACCCCTGTGTCTCGCTGCCGTTCGCGGGCGCCGCCCCCAGGTCGGCCGATGGCAGCGAACCCAGATCGAGGTCCGGCCCACCCCCGCTGCTGAGCGTGTACAGGCGCCAGTCGAAGTTGTCGTGGGCCGCGTTCGCCCCAATCACGAGCACGTAGTCGGCCGCGAACCCATCGTCAAAGTGCGTCGCCGCATTGAAGTTGGCGACGCCCGCCGGTGCGTTGGCGCGGCCAAAGCCCCCTGTGTCATAACCACCCGACCGCGTGTCGATAAACACCAGGATGTGGTTGCCGTTTTGGACATTCCCCGCTATGCCTACATACAGGTAGGCCGTGTCATTGCTGACATACAGGGCGTTGATCTCGTGCCCCGCGCCGAAGCCCGGCGCGGGGCCGCCCCCGCCTGAGCCGAGCTTGACCCACTCGCTCTCGGTCAACAGGCCGTCGAGGGTGATGGAACTTTGGGGACTGGCAGGCAGATAGGGGACGACAGGCGCGGCGCGGGCGGAGGACAGGAGTTGAGGCAACACAAGCAGCGCGGCGGCCAGAAGCCACGCCGCGCCCGGCAGGCGGCGAAGAGACATAGGCGTACCCCCCTGGACAGGCCTATGACGTACGGCGGTGATGAGACGAGCGCGGCGCGTGGGGCAAGGGCGGCGGCCTCCCGCGCCGCGCGGAGTATGCCCTAGCCCCGCAGAGATGTCAAGTTTAGATCACAGGCATATGGCCCAGCTAGTGAGACTCACCGCTACGCCCTGCCGTTGCCCGAAGGGTGTCACTTGACTTAAGCGACAGGGGAGCTATAATAGCCCCCCTCGAGCGATGAGTTGTCCATCTGTCGCCCTGCCTGCTTTAGCCTGAGAACAACTTCATCACGCATGCCGAGGTGTCGAACCTACGGCATTTGTTGTTTCACCGGTCGTGTCGATGTGCCAGGCGTCAAACCTTGACCCGCATCCCTGGCCTGAACAGAGAAGAGACCTCCATGCAGAAGTCAAGTCCTAAAACAGGCGCGACCTCACCATCTACGTCCAGCCGTCGGAGCCGAGGGTGTTTAGTCTGGCTCGGCGGTTCTATTGGTTTAATCTTCGCGTTGTTACTGGCCGGCGCGATTTATGAGAGAGCAGCAGAAGCGCAGGATGCACGCGCTTACCCTCCGCCCGGTCAATTAGTCGATGTGGGTGGCTATCGTCTGCACCTCAACTGCACGGGCGCCGGCAGCCCCACTGTCGTCATTGATGCCGGTCTAGGCGATTGGTCCACAAGTTGGGGCTTGGTGCAATCAGGAGTGGCGAAGGTAACACAGGTCTGCACTTATGATCGGGCTGGTTATGGGTGGAGCGATATGGGTCCTAAGCCACGCACAACACAGCAATTTGTCAACGAACTGCACACCTTGCTGAAACAGGCCAACATTCCGGGTCCCTATGTTGTAGCCGGACACTCGTACGGTGGATACACGGCTCGGTTGTTTACCCACGACTATCCAGCGGAAGTGGCGGGGGTCGTATTAATCGACACAACGCAGCCGAGTGAGAATGCGCAAGTACCGGTGGATGAGAAGTCCCCGACCGGCTTGCCGTTCAACCTGGGTGCAATGATCTCGGTTGTAGCGCGTGTGGGTCTAGTTCGTTTGGCTGGCTCCCCCGGTCTGGGCAACCCTCAGTTTATGCGAGAGACCGAGGCAGCCTATGAAGCGTTATCGGTACGCCCACAACATGTTCAAGTTGCTCTAGACGAAACTCTGGATATGGCGGCAAGCGCTGTGATAGTCAGGGATGTAAGGACTTTAGGCGATGTGCCTTTAATTGTGCTATCTCGCAAGATAGAGGACACTCCCTACTCCCAGGTCTGGCACGCCCGTCAGACTGAGATGCTGGCCTTATCCTCTCATAGCGAAATGCTCATTGCAGACAAGAGCGGCCACAATATCCAACTTGAGCAGCCGGAGGCGGCGGTTGGGGCGATAGCGAAGATGGTCGAGCAGGTTCGCTAGATAGCGGTGGGGCACGTAGGCAGAAGCGATCCGAGCGGCCAACATCTACGCCGCGCCCGGCAGGCGGCAGGCTTGGCTACGGCCCATATTGCCGATTATCGAGCGCTCCATCATATCCCTGTCCCCTCGAGGTCTACCTGGAACGAGTCGCTCAGGGGGCCTCCTCGAGACTTCGCTCCGTGTGGGTCAGGTATAACTCCCAGCCACCCCTCGCTTGCGCTTGCCGCACCGTAGGCCCCTCCCACAGGTCCAGGCCCACCGGCATCGCCGTAGACACCGCCAACAACGTAATGCCCACCAATAACGGCAGCCCCACGAGAGCGGCCTTCCCCCGCATGTAACGCATGAGCGGCAAAGCGAGGACGATGGGGATGACGGCAGCCAGCGCCACCCGCGCACCATACAGCCAGGACCAGGAGCCTGGCGTGATCGGCAACGCCTCTGTCACTAGCCAGCCGAAGAATGGGCCAAAGGCGCACCCGACAAGCCAGAAGGCGCCCACTCGGTCCGCCCAATCGCCACGCGCCTCAACACGCGAATGGTACTCCGTACGAGGCAGGAAGTACAGCCCGATGGCCCACAGGAGACAGTAAACATCGAAAAAGACGGTGAGGCCCCAGCCCAGCGGCCCGACCGTCCCGAACCCCAGATAGAATATCAAGGGAATAAGCACGCTACAGCGGGGTATCCCGTGGAGCCACTCGCCAATCGCACGGCGGCCTGAGGTGTCATCCGTGACGCCGCTAAAGATGCGCGCCATGTCCCCCGCGGTGTCTTGGGGCGTCGCTGGGGGCCTGAAACTCGTCTTGTCCACTGATGCGCCCCGACGACCGGTGCTCTCGTCCTGGAATGCCCAGCGACCCAGGATGATGAGAACGACGAAGAACGCGAGTCCCGTGACGAATCGAATCCCGCGAGGGTCCTCAGGTGCTGTGGCTCCCTGCGTCGCACCGAGAGGCGTGAGCTGGAGCGCAGTTCTGGTTAGGACCGCCACCACGCCCGCCGCGACGAATGCTAAGGTGGCCTTCATAGCGCACTCCTCAGACCTTGTTCACGTTGACCGTCACGTATGAGTCATGCTGGGCTAAGCGCGTAGGATATCCATCAATGGGCCCCGCTCGTTACAGCCTCCGAATGCCCGGCGACACTGGTCCTCGACAGCCACAGCGCGGCCATCACCAGCGTTACGGTCACCAGGATACCTGTCTCGCCGATCCACATGTTCTCCCTCGGATTCCGAGTCGCGAAGGTAAAGCCCGCGTTAATAATGACGTTCCATGCCCCGTGTGCGAAGACGCACGGCCAGATACTCCCTGTCCCCAGCCGTAGCCAGGCGAGAACATACCCGACCGCCAACGCCGTGACCATTAGCCCGGTCGCAGATATCAAGCGCGATGGACCCACCGCATAGACCCCGGCGAATAAGATGGGTAAATGCCAGGCGCCCCAGATCAACGAGGTTAGCACGATAGGGTGTGGCAGGCGGGCCTCGATCATGCGCAGTAAGAGATAACCCCGCCAGCCAATCTCCTCGCCCGCTGACGTCGGCAACGACAACAGCAGGCCCACCGTCAGCGCGAATATCAACACGACCCCAAATTGAGCCAGCGGCGCCTCCACCGCGACGGGAAACGGCGGCGGGTCGAATATGGCAAGGCCGAAGAGATACGCACAGCCATACGCAATGACGCCGACACCGAGGGGCAACCCCAGCCCCAACAGCAAGGCTCTCCCCATCCTGCTGCCGTGGAAGCGAAATGACACATCCGCAAACCCTTCGCGCCGCAGCAGACGCGTGAGTATGCTGGCTACCCCAGGGGCGAACATCAGCGGCCACGAGGGCAGGTTCAAGGGGAGGTCAGCGAAGGCCACATTAAACCAATAGCCGAATAGCGAAAGCGACACCAAGAACACCGCAAACAAGAGTAATCCTTGTCGAGCCTGTCGAACGTGCATGCGACCGTCTGGCGTCGGGTCAAGAGGGGCCACTATGTCGATTGTCATTGTAGGATACCCCTTCTGCGTGTCAGGTTCATGGCTCCGCGCGCGATGCTGTGCGAAGCCACAAATCATGATATAGGATATCGAGAGCCAACGCAGGAGTATGTTCAACGAGCCGCTGGTCCAGGCTAAGTCGGACTACAGGACGGGGAAGGAGATCTGTAACGTAGCACCCACGGCGTGAGGGGAGGGCGGAGCGGGACGCGCGGCTAGAACGCCAGCCCATACGGGGGCTAACATCCCTACCCGCAGTCGCATGCGCTTCTGACGCAGCTAGACGTGAGAAGGCAACGACGTGACCGAGCTTGAGAGGGACAGCCACGCTAGCCTCCAGTCAAGGTGTCGGCAAGCAGTCCTAACCGAACATCCGGAGGGTGGCAATATCTCAAGTATAGGCTGAACCGGGCGACCGTGCAAACAAGCGGTATTACCAGTCAGCATGATCCTATGGGTCAGGAGCGGAGCAGCTCCGCTAATGCTAAGCGGGCTTAGCGCAGGCGGTGGCCCCAGAGCTTGAGGGCGAACTGGACGACCGGCCCGATGCCGAAGGCGAAGGCCAGCGTCCCGACGCCGACCGTCCCGCCCAACTGCCAACCCAGCGCCAGCACCGACAGCTCGATGAGCGTCCGCGTCACGCGGATCGTCCAGCCCGTCTTGCGCGACAGGCCCATCATCAGGCCGTCGCGCGGCCCGGCCCCCAGCCGCGCGCTCAGGTAGCTCCCGCTGCCCAGCCCGACGACCACGACACCCAGGACCATGAACAGGGCCTGGATGCCCAACTCGGACGGGCGGGGCAGCACGCCCAACGCCACGTTGGTCGTCGGGCCGATCCAGGCCACGTTGAGCAGCGTCCCGATGCCCGGCCGCTCGCCCAGCAGCGCCCACAGGGCGAGGACGGGCAGGCCGAGCAGCAGGCTGACGGTGCCAATGGGCAGGCCGGTGCGGAAGGAGATGCCCTGCGCCAGCGTGTCCCACGGCCCCAGCCCCAGCCCGGCCTGGACCATGAGCGCGATGCCGAGGCCAAACAGCGTCAACCCGACCAGCAAGATGAGATAGCGGCGGAGGTGGTGCGTCACAGGTTTCTCTTGGCGTCCAGTTGCGCCTTGAGCCACTTCTTGTCGGCGGGCAGGTTGTAGCAGCGGACGCCCGTTGCATTGTAGATGGCATTAATGATGGCCGGCGCGGTCGGGATCGACGCCAATTCCCCAACGCCCTTGGCCCCGTATGGGCCGTCCGTCGTCTCGTGCTCGACGAAGAAGGTGATGACCTCCGGCGTCTGGTCGATGGTGGGCAGGTTGCACTTGAACAG
>CAZLBQ010000288.1:0-8099 GCA_964557745.1 uncultured Anaerolineales bacterium | reverse complement strand
TTGTAGACCTGGCGGATGTGGGCAACATGTTCAGCCAGCAGACCACCCCCCGCAACCTCGTAGGCGCCACTCTGGTCAAAGGTAGGCGAATGCCGGTCGGCGCCTTGCTGGGCCTGCACAAGCCGGCGGATGACCTCAGGCGGCGCGATGACCCAGGCCACCCGCAGCCCCGGCGCCAGGGTCTTAGAGAATGTGCTCAGGTGAATCACCAGCCCGTGATACGTCGACTCAACCTGCCGGCGTTGGGTATCCAGGGCGAGCAGTGAGGGCAACGGCTCGCCCTCGAAGCGCAGTTGGCCGTAGGGGTCGTCCTCGACAATGGGGACGCTATACTGTACAGCCAGGTCGAGCAGGAGCTGGCGGCGGGCCAGGTTCAGCGTCACCCCCGACGGGTTCTGAAAGTTGGGCATGACGTAGACGAATTTAGGCCGCGACCGGAAGGCGGCTTCGAGCGCCTGGAGTTGAAACCCCTCGTCGTCGGTCGGGACGGGGATGTACTCTGCCCCGTAGCTCGTCCAGGCTTGCATCGCCCCCACATATGTCGGCGCTTCGACCAGGATACGGTCGCCAGGGTCCACCAGCACTTTGCCAATCAGGTCCAGCGCCTGCTGTGAGCCGGTCGTGACCAGGACGTTGTCGACGGCCAGGCGCAGACCGTCGGGCGCGAGATCGGCCGCGACCATCTCACGCAAAGGCCCGTAGCCCTCGGTCGCGCCGTACTGGAGCGCTGTGGCTCCCAGGTCGCTCAGGACCCTGTCGGTGGCGGCCCGCACGCGCTCCAGCGGAAACACATCCGGCGCGGGCAGGCCGCCGCTGAATGAAATCATATCCGGCTGCTCGGTCAGCTTGAGCAACTCTCGGATGGCGGAGTTGCGCATACGTTGGGTTCGCTGCGCGAACCGTTGTTCCCACACTGAAGTCATCAATGAAGTCATGCTGTCATCCTCTGTTTACGCCAGGACCGGCTGCTGGGCGCAGACGAGCGCGTACTCAAACGAGTCGGCCAGCGCCTGCCACGAGGCGTCAATAATGTTGGTGGACGCGCCGACGGTGGTCCAGACACGCTCGCCGTTGGTCGAGTCGAGCAGGACGCGCGTGGTCGCGCCCGTCGCGGCGTGTGAGTCCAGGATACGCACCTTGTAGTCGGTCAGCCGCATCTCGTCCAGGCTGGGGAAGTGGGGCAGCAGCGCCTTGCGCAGCGCCACGTCGAGCGCGTTGACCGGACCGTTGCCCTCAGCCGCCGTCAGCATCGTCTCGCCACCCACCTTGACCTTGACCAGCGCCTGGGCCTGGATACCCCGGCTCTCGCGGTGTTCGACCACCACGGTAAAGTCCACCAATTCAAAGGGCGCGACGTAGCCCGGCTCGGTGCGCCGCAGCATCAACTCCACCGACGCCTCGGCCCCCTCGAACGAGAAGCCCTGGTTCTCCAACTCTTTGACCCGCTGTAGCACCTGCTTGACCCCCGGATGGCCGTTGACGTTCAGCCCGAACTCCTCGGCTTTATAGCGGATGTTGCCCTGCCCCGATAGCTCCGACACCACGACGCGCTTCTGGTTGCCGACGAGACCCGGGTCAATGTGCTGGTAGCTCTCCTCGACGCGCATGATGGCCGTGACGTGGGTGCCGCCCTTGTGGGTGAAGGCGGCCGAGCCGACATAGGGCAGGCGCGCGTCGTGGGCCATGTTGGCCGTCTCGGCGACGTAGCGCGAGAGCTCGGTCAGGCGGGCCAGCGCCCCCGGCCCGAGAACCTCGTAGCCCCACTTGAGTTGCAGGTCAGGCAGGACGGTGCACAGGTTGGCGTTGCCGACACGCTCCCCATAGCCGTTAACCGTCCCTTGAACGTGGATTGCGCCGCGCCGCACGGCGGCCAGCGTGTTGGCGACGGCGCAGCCGGCGTCGTCGTGGGTGTGGATGCCCAGCGGTGTGCCCGGCAGCCGTTCCTTAACCACATCGAAGATGGTCTCGATCTCCCAGGGCAGGCAGCCGCCGTTGGTGTCACACAGGACGACGACATCGGCTCCGGCGTCCGCCGCCGCCTGGATCGTCGCCAGGGCGTAGTCGGGGTTGCGCTTGTAGCCGTCGAAGAAGTGCTCGGCGTCGTAGACCACCTCGCGCCCCCGGGCCTTGAGGTAGGCGACGCTGTCGCGAATCATCGCCAGGTTCTCGCCCAACGTGGTGCGCAGGACGTGCTCGACGTGGAGGTCGGACGACTTGCCGAAGATGGTGACGACGGGTGTCTCGGCGTCGATGAGCAGGCGAATCTGGGGGTCGTCGGCGGCGGGGGTGTTGGCCTTGCACGTCGAGCCGAAGGCGGCGATGCGAGCGTGCTTGAGGGGGAGGCTGCGCGCGCGGGCGAAGTACTCGATGTCCTTGGGGTTGGAGCCGGGCCAGCCGCCTTCGACGTAGTCCACGCCGAGTTCGTCGAGGCGGAGGGTGATCTTGAGTTTGTCTTCGACGGACAGCGAGACGCCTTCGTGCTGGGTTCCGTCGCGGAGGGTGGTGTCGTAGACAAGGATGCGCATGGATGTCTCCCTGTCGGGGAGCCGCGCCGCCCTTGCCGCCGCCACCCCGAACTCGGCTGAGGGGTGACGGCGAACGCCACCCCTAACGAATGGTAATGGTCGACGGCTGATGATGGACGATAGACGATAGACGACAAGCATCCATCTGCCATCGTCTCTCGTCCATCGTCCATCGTCGCGTCACGTCAGGCATTGAACGCGTCCATCAGGCACGCGGTCGCCCACGGCACGTCAGCGTATGTGGCCTGGGTAACGGGCGTGGCCGGCGATGCGGGCTGGCGCGGCGTGTGCGACGCCAGCCACAGCTCGATGTACTCGGCCCAGCCGAGGCCGCGGCCTTCATCATCGACGAGCCACCGCGAGGGATGGAGGTTCACTTGGGCAGCGGACATGGATGCTCCTTCAGAGGGTTGCAGGTTGCAGGTTACGGTCAGCCTCTTTGACCTTCAACCTTCAACCTTCAACTGCCGCCTCATAGCCGGCAATGACCGGGTCCAGATTTAGCACATAGCCAATCTCGTCCACGCCCTGCAGCAGGCAGGCGCGCGAGAAGGGGTCGATGGGGAAGGGGACGGCCTGGCCGTCGGGCAGCGTGAGCGTCTGCGCGTCGAGGTCCACGGTGACCTCGGCGTCGGGGTCGGCGCTGAGGGTGTCGAACAACGCCTGGTGGACCTCGCTGCCCACGATGACGGGCAGCAGGCCGTTCTTGAGCGAGTTGTTGCGGAAGATGTCGGCGAACGACGTGCTGATGATGGCGCGGAAGCCGTAGTCCGCCAGCGCCCAGGGGGCATGCTCGCGCGAGCTGCCACAGCCGAAGTTGTCGCCTGCCAGCAGGACGCGGCGGCCCTGCATCTCCGGCTGGTTGAGGATAAAGCTCTCGACGGGCTGGCCGTCACGGTAGCGCCAGTCGGCGAAGAGGTACTGGCCCAGCATCGTCTTGTCAGTGACCTTGAGATAGCGGGCCGGGATGATCTGGTCCGTGTCCACGTTGGGCGTGGGCAGCGGGACCATCTTACTGCGGAAAGCCTTGATGGGTTCGGGCATAGCCTCTTGTCCTTGTGTCCCTCTACACGAATAGACCCAGGTCCAAAGCGTAGCGTATCGCTTCGGCAACCTCACTCATTTTTTCCCCGGACAGAACTGTAATCACCGAACCGAGATCCTCCTTTGGCACCGTGGTGATATGAAAGAGGTTGACTGCCGAGGGATGTTTCATGCCATCGTCCTCATCCAGCACGACTTCGGCTGGAACATTCCGGATCGTCGTGGTAATCTGCGCCACAGTAATCTCATACAGATAGCGAATGGACGGTGTGCGCGTCAGGATGAGGACGGGGCGACGCTTATTAGGCGCATCAAATGTATACCAGCGTACCTCTCCCCGCTTCATGCGTCCTCCCAGGGCCAGTCTTCGAACTTGGGACGCTTGTCTGGAGCAATGTAAAACTCGTCCGGACGGGCAGGAATACGCTTGTATCCCTCTTCAGTCTGTCGGTCCAGTTCCTCCATGTGGCGGTCATGGAGCCATTGCAACAACGCCTGGCGCACGGCTGCCGAGCGCGTGATGTTAAGCTCCTGGACGAGCCGATCAACCTTCTCTAGCATCGAGGCTTCGATGGTGATCTGGATTGTCTTCACTGCCATGTTAGTCTCCCCAATGTGATAGCGACAATCATCCACATTTCTGTCCACATTGTAGCCCACATTGGGGAGACCGTCAACCAGTTAGTTCATCATCGTCCGCACGTCCGTCACGACGCCGGTGATGGCCGTCGCGGCGGCGGTGAGGGGGCTGGCGAGGAAGGTGCGCCCACCCTTGCCCTGGCGGCCCTCGAAGTTGCGGTTCGACGTGCTGACGCAGTACTGGCCTGGCTGCAACTCGTCGCCGTTCATGGCGATGCACATCGAGCAGCCCGCCTCGCGCCACTCCGCTCCCGCCGCCTTGAAGACCTCGTGTAGCCCCTCGGCCTCGGCCTGGCTCTTGACCTCGGCCGAACCGGGCACGACCATGACTCGCACCTTGGGGTTGACGGTGCGGCCCCTGAGCAGGCTCGCCGCCAGGCGCAGGTCCGAGATGCGCGAGTTGGTGCACGAGCCGATGAACACGACGTCGACGGGGTGGCCCAGCAGCGGCTGGCCCGGGCGCAGGTCCATGTAGGTCAGCGCCTTCTCCAGGGCCGCTCGCTGCGCCGCGTCCTTCATCTCAATGGGGTCGGGGACGCGGCTGGTGATGGGGATGCCCATGCCGGGGTTCGTGCCGTAAGTGATGAACGGTTCGAGGCTCTGGGCGTCAAGGGTGATCGTCTTGTCGTACGTCGCGCCGGGGTCGGTGGGCAACTCGCGCCAGCGGGCGAGCGCTGCGTCCCACTCCGTGCCCTGGGGGGCGAAGCGGCGGCCCGCCAGGTACTCGAAGGTCGTGTCGTCGGGCGCGATCATGCCCGCCCGCGCCCCACCCTCGATGCTCATGTTGCACACCGTCATGCGGCCTTCCATGGTTAGGGCGCGGATGGCGCTGCCGGTGTACTCGAAGACGTGGCCCGTTCCGCCGCCGACGCCGTTCTGAGCGATGATGGCGAGGATGATGTCCTTGGCGGACACGCCGGGCGCGAGTGTGCCATCGACGCGGACTTCCATCGTCTTGGGCTTGCGCTGGAGGAGGCACTGCGTCGCCAGCACCATCTCGACCTCGCTGGTGCCGATGCCGAAGGCCAGCGCGCCAAACGCGCCGTGGGTTGAGGTGTGGCTGTCGCCGCAGACGATGGTCTTGCCGGGCTGGGTCAGCCCCAGTTGAGGGCCGATGATGTGGACGATTCCCTGGTCGCGGCTGGTGATGTCATAGAGCGGGATGCCGAAGTCGCGGGCGTTGGTCCGCATCTGCTCGATCTGCTTGGCGGCCATGGCGTCCAGGATGGGCAGGTCGCGGGGGGTGGTGGGCACGCTGTGGTCGATGGTGGCGACGGTGCGGTCGGGGCGGCGCACCTGGAGGCCACGCTGGCGCAGGCCGGTGAACGCCTGGGGCGACGTGACCTCGTGGACGAGGTGCAGGTCGATGTAGAGCACCGTGGGCGCGCCTGGCTCCTCGGCTACGACGTGGGCTTCCCAGATTTTCTCGAAGAGAGTTCGCGGGCGGGTCGCTGACATAGTCATTCCTTAGTCCTGAGTGCTGAGTAATGAGTGCTGAGTGAAGCGTGAAACGTGAAGCGCGAAACGTGACGGAACACGCATCACGTTTCACGCGTCATGTTCTAGATCGTTCTCCCGTTGCCCGACGCCATCTCCGGCTGGGGGATGCTGTGGCGGGCTTCCTCGCGTAGGGCAACGAGGCGGTTGAGGGCGGCCAGGTAGGCCTTGGCGGCGGCGACCAGGGTGTCGGTCTCCGCGCCGTGGCCGTTGACGAGGACCCGCTTGCCGTCTGGCCCCTCGCCCTCGACGCGCACGCTGACCTCGGCCATCGCGTCGATACCGGCCGTGATGGCGTTGATCTTGAACTCCAGTAGGCGGTTGGGCACGCCGATGATGTTGTTGATGGCCTTGTAGGCGGCGTCCACCGGGCCGGTGCCCATGGCAGCGTCGGTGTGCTCGTCGCCCGACGGGCCGATGAGGCGGACGGTGGCCGTCGGGATGCCGGGGAAGCCGGACTGGATGTGCATCTGGTCCATGTGCCAGTACTGCGGCGGCTGGAAGACCTCGTCCAGGACCAGGGCTTCGATGTCGCGGTCGGTGACGTCCTTCTTCTTGTCGCACAGGTCCTTGAAGCGGTCGTAGGCCTTCTGCAACTCATCCTTGGACAGGTGGTAGCCCAGTTCTTCGAGGCGCTTGCCCAGGGCGTGGCGGCCGCTGTGCTTGCCCAGGACGAGACGGCTCTCCGGCACGCCGACCGTCTCGGGCCGCATGATCTCGTAGGTCAGGGCGTGCTTGAGCATGCCGTCCTGGTGGATGCCCGCCTCGTGGGCGAAGGCGTTGGCTCCGACGATGGCCTTGTTGGCCTGGACGGCGATGCCCGTATAGTGGCTGACCAGGCGGCTGGTGCGGTAGATCTGGGCCGTGTCGATGCCGGTGACGAGGTTGAAATAGGTGGGCCGCGTGTGCAGCGCCATCACGACCTCTTCCAGCGACGTGTTGCCCGCGCGCTCGCCGATGCCGTTGATGGTAACTTCCACCTGCCGCACGCCGTTGGCGATGCCGGCCAGGGTGTTGGCCGTCGCCAGGCCCAGGTCGTCGTGGCAGTGGGCCGAGAGCACGACCTTGTCCGCGCCGGGCACGTTCTCGCGGATGGCGCGGATCAGCCCGCCGTACTCGGTCGGCGTGGTGTAGCCCACCGTGTCGGGGATGTTGAGGGTCGTCGCGCCCGCCTCGATGGCAGCGCGCAGGACGACGAACAGGAACTCGGGGTCGGAGCGGCCCGCGTCTTCGGGGGAGAACTCGACGTCGTCGCACAGCGACTTGGCGTAGGCGACCATGTCGCGTACCTGCTGGACGCACTGGTCGCGGGAGATCATGAGCTTGTGCTTGAGGTGGATGTCGGAGGTGGCGAGGAAGGTGTGGATGCGGTGGCGGGGGGCGTGGCGGACGGCGTCGTAGCAGCGGTCGATGTCGGCGCGGTTGGCGCGGGCCAGACCGGCGATGATGGCGGGGCCGTAACGGCGGTCTTCGCCCAGCGGCCCGACCTCCTGAGCGATGCGCTTGACGGCCTCGTAGTCGCCGGGCGAGGCGATGGGGAAGCCGGCCTCGATGATATCGACGCCCAACCGTACCAGTTGGCGGGCGACTTCCATCTTCTCGTCTTCGTTCATCGTGGCGCCCGGCGATTGCTCGCCGTCGCGCAGGGTGGTGTCAAAGATCAGGACGCGGTCGGGTACGTGAGGCTCGGACATGGTGTGCTCCTTCGGAGTACTGAGTGCTGAGGCTTCAGTGCTGAGTGACGAGTACTGAGTGCTGAGTGAAAGCCCTAAGAGTCTGGTTCTTCACTTGGAACTCAGCACTCAGCACTGGGTCAGGTAAGGGGCACGCGGTAGAGGGCAAAGGGGCGCTTGCCCCCTGGCGCGTGCTCCCTACCTCGTGCGGACAATGACCACGACGCTATTCAGTTGGGGTCTAAGGTCACTAAGGCCATCGTCGCTCATGGCATATCCTTTCTGAGTGGTGCGGCGACAAAAGCGTAACACAATGGTCTGTCTCACCGCAGAGGCCGCAGAGGGCGCTGAGATGGAAGACTACTTCGTACCCTCAGCGCTCTCTGCAGTGAATACGACCCTCAATCACCAAGTTGAGGCTCGCGCTCCGCCGGCTGGACCAGTGGGCTGACCTTCGGGTTGAGCCAGGGCATCATAGCGCGCAGTTGCAAGCCGACCTGCTCGATCTGGCTGTTGGCCTGGCGGGCGCGCTCTGGGTTGAAGAACGGGCGGCCCTGCTCGTTCTCCTGAATCCACATCGCGGCGTAGCGCCCGCTCTGGATGTCCTCCAGCATGCGGCGCATCTCGGCCCGCGTGGCGTCGGTGATGACGCGCGGGCCGCCCGTGTAGTCGCCGTGCTCGGCCGTGTCGGATACCGAGTAGCGCATGTAGCTCAGGCCGC
>CAZLBQ010000287.1:0-8107 GCA_964557745.1 uncultured Anaerolineales bacterium | reverse complement strand
GCAGGCGGTACTCATACTGCGCTAGCTGGACCTGGAGCTTGCCCTCACGGGTGCGAGCGTGCTGGGCGAAGATGTCGAGGATGAGGGCCGTGCGGTCGAGGATGAGGCCGCCGAGGGCTTCTTCGAGGTTGCGCTGCTGGCCGGGCGATAGTTCGTCGTCGAAGACGACGACGTCCGCGCCGCTCTCGCGCTTGAGCAGCTCGATCTCCTCGACCTTGCCTTTGCCCACGTAGGTGGCGGGGTGGGGGTGGTCAAGCTTCTGGGTGGTTTGCCCAACGACTTCCAGTCCCGCCGTCTCGGCGAGGGCAGCCAGTTCGGCCAGTGACTCTTCGAGTGGGAAGAGGGAGGCGGAGCGGCGGCTCTCGACACCGACGAGGATGGCTTTCTGCGGCGGCGGGGCGGTCTCATAACTGCGGTTTGCCATGCGGAAGGGGTTCCTTTCACAAACGAGAGACGGTAGCAGCCTACAGGCCCGCTGGACGCCACCGTCTCTCGTCCAGCGGTCTAGGCGGGAACTGGCGACAGGTCCAGGGTCTTCAGGCGGCTCATGGCCTCGGCCAGGTCGGCCTCAGTCACGGCGAGGGAGACACGCAAATACCCCTTGCCCAGGTCGCCGTACTCGCGGCCCGGCGTCAGCCAGACGCCGGCCTGTTCCAGAACGTGATAGGCGAAGGCATCGTCGGCCCAGCCTGCGGGCGCCTTGGCCCAGACGTAGAGCGTCGCCCGGGGCTTGTCGGCCTGGATGCCAACGGCGTTCAACCCCGCGACGACCACGTCACGCCGCGCCGAGTAGATGGCGTTGCGCTCCTGAATCCAAGCCTGGTCGCCTGTCAGGGCGGCGGCGGCGGCGTACTGGATGGGGTTCGGGATACCCGTGTCCACGTTGCTCTTGACGCGCATCAGGGCCTCGAGGGCCGTCTTGTTCCCGACCGCCATCCCGACGCGCCAACCCGCCATGTTGTACGTCTTGCTCAACGAGTTGAACTCGATGGCGACGTCCTTGGCGCCTGGAACCTGGAGCACGCTCGGCGCGACGTAGCCGTCGAAGGTCAGATCGCAGTACGGATTGTCAAAAGCCAGCCACAGGTCGTTGGCCTTGCACCACTCGACAATCCAGGCCAGGTCGTCCAGGCCGGCGATGGCCCCCACCGGATTGTTCGGGTAGTTGGCCCACAGGAACGTGGCGCGGCGCACGACGTCGGTGGGGATCGCGTCCAGATCGGGCAGCCAGTTGCGGTCAGGCCGCAGCGGGACCATATACGGCTCGGCGTCGACGAGCAGCGCGCCCATCTTGTAGGCCGGGTAGCCGGGGTCGGGGACCAGGACAACGTCGCCGTGCCCCGCCCACGCCTGCGTCGCGTGGACCAGTCCTTCCTTCGAGCCAATCAGCGGCACGACCTCGGTCTTGGCGTCGACGCTGACGCCGAAGCGGCGCTCGTAGTACGTCGCCACCGCGCTGCGGAAGGCGGGCAGCCCGCTGTAGCTGGGGTAGCGGTGGTTGAGCGGGTTCTGCGACTGCTCGGTGATAATGTCGACGAGCCACTGCGGCGTGGGCAGGTCCGGGCTGCCGATGCCCAGGTTGATGACGCGCTGGCCGGTCCTGGCCTCTAACTCAGCAATTCGCGCGCCGACACGCGCAAACACATACGGGGGGACATTGTCCATGCGGGTTGCAAGTCTTGGCATCCCTGGCGCTCCTCTTGAACGGGTCGAATGCTCTTTATTCTAACGCTCGTGGGGTGCGTGTCAAGCGCGTACGAAGCAGGACGGGCCAGGCGAGCCTCTGCTACCAGCCACGGCGTTCAGGCCGTGGTCGTGCGGAACCCAAACCTTCCTCCAGGCGACGACCGTGCCCTGAACGGCACGGCTTGCTGGCTACACGCTTGACACGCCCCACCCTTTCCGGGTAACATCTGTCTAGCGCCGACATGTAGCGCCAACTTGAGTCGGCCGCCATACCGAGCGAGGAGCGCATCGATGCGGGCTGTAGACATCATCGCCAAGAAGCGCGACGGGCAGACGTTGAGCCGTGACGAGATCGAGTGGTTCATCCAGGGCTTCACGCGGGGCGACATCCCCGACTACCAGGCGGCGGCGTGGCTGATGGCCGTCCTGCTGCGGGGCATGGACGACCGCGAGACGGCCGACCTGACGCTGGCGATGGCGCGTTCCGGCGACATGCTTGACTTGCCGGGCGTGGCGCGGCCCGTCGTGGACAAGCACTCCACGGGCGGCGTCGGCGACAAGATCACCCTGGTGGTGGGGCCGATGGTCGCCGCGACCGGGCTGCCGGTTGGCAAGATGAGTGGGCGTGGGTTAGGCTTCAGCGGCGGGACGCTCGACAAGCTCGAGTCGTTCAGCGGGTTGACGGTCAACCTGGGTACGGAGCGCTTCCTGAAGCAACTGCGCGAGATTGGCCTGGTGGTGGCGGGGCAGTCGGCGGACCTGGCCCCGGCCGATGGCAAGCTATACGCCCTGCGCGACGTGACGGCGACGGTCGAGAGTCTGCCGCTCATCGCCAGCTCGATTATGAGCAAGAAGATCGCGGCCGGCGCCGACGCCATCGTGCTGGATGTCAAGGTGGGG
The DNA here is from genome assembly GCA_964557745.1 of uncultured Anaerolineales bacterium. Taxonomy (GTDB): domain Bacteria; phylum Chloroflexota; class Anaerolineae; order Epilineales; family JAHCIE01; genus JAHCIE01. The sequence continues at coordinate 5,521 of CAZLBQ010000287.1, read as the reverse complement.
CGCGGGGCGTTCATGAAGACCGAAGACGACGCCCGCGCCCTGGCGCAGGCGATGGTGCGCATCGGGGCTGGCCTGGGGCGGCGCGTCGCCGCCGTCATCTCGGATATGAACCAGCCGCTCGGCCACGCCGTCGGCAACGCGCTGGAGGTGCAGGAGGCCATCGCCACCCTGCGCGGCGCGGGGCCAGACGACCTGCTCACGGTGGCCCTGGCCGTCGGCGGCCAGATGCTTCTATTGGCAGGGAAAGCGGCGACAGCCGACGAGGCGCGGACCCTATTGCGAGAGACGATTCAGTCGGGCGCGGCGCTGGCGAAGCTGCGGGCGATGGTGGTGGCCCAGGGCGGCGACGGCGGGCAGGTGGACCACCCGGAGCGGCTGCCCAAAGCGCCCGTGACCCAGGTCGTCGCCGCGCCGCGCGACGGCTTCGTGGCCAGCATCGACGCCCTGGAGATCGCGTATGCGGCGGTCGAATTGGGCGCGGGGCGGGCCAAGAAAGGCGACCCCATCGATCCAGCGGTGGGGATTGTGGTTGGCCCCAAGGTGGGCGAACGGGTCGCGCGGGGCCAGACGCTCCTGACGGTCCACGCGGCAAACGAGGCGGCGGCGGCGCAGGCAATAGCCCGCGCCACCGCCGCCTATCGTCAGGCGGACCATCCGGTCGAACCTTTACCGCTCCTGCACGAGATCGTAGAGTGAGCGCGCGGCGCTACTTGCTGTACTTGAACATGCCTGCGCCGCACACCTCGCACTCGCCCTTGACGGCGGGGCGCTTGTTGGCCGTGGTGAGGTACTGGACGTTCACCATGCGGCGCTGCTCCTTGCAGCGGACACAGTAGCCTTCGACGACGCGCTCTTCCCCATTGGCCGAGGGGGTTTCCACGGCAAAGGTGTTGGCGTGTGGCTCACCTGCGCCATTGGTGTCGGTCTCGACGGTCGTCGGCTCAACGGTGATACCCTCCTCGGCCGCGACGTCGTCGGGCAGAACAATGCGGCCGCCGACGGAGGATGACGGGGCCGGGGCTTCACCCGTCCACGTGGGCAGCACGATGCGCTCGTCGCTCTGCTCCCCAACATCTGAGGGAGCGGGCGGCGCGGCCCCTAACTCCGCAACCTCCTTGAGGAACTGACGGCGCAGCCAGACTACGCCGATGACCACCGCCAGCAAGACGCCCAGACCAAGCGTCCGCAGAATCCGCCCCATCGCGTCCTCCTCCTCACCAGTCGGTGTGTTCGCGCTCTTCAATGACCCGCGCGTAGATGTCACGGGTCTGGCGGGCGACGCGCTCCCAGTTGAAGTTCTCAATGACCCGCCGATAGGCGTTCTCGCAGCGGGCGGCCGCCCAATCGGGCCGCAGCAGGGTGTGACAGATGGCCCAGGCCAGCGAGCGGGGGTTGCCCGGCTCGGCAGTCATGCCTGTCACGTGATTCTCGACCACCTCGGTCAGGCCGCCGACGGCGGACACGACGACGGGTACGCGGGCGGCCATCGCCTCCAGGGCCACGATACCAAACGGCTCATAGAGACTGGGGAAGACGGCCACGTCGGCCACCTGGTAGAGCCAGTCGCGCTCCCGGTCGGTGACAAAGCCGGTGAAGTAGAAGTTGTCGCCGACGCCCAGGCGATCGGCCTGTAGGCGCAGGTTGTCGACCTCTGGCCCCCGCCCGGCGATGACGAACTTGGTATTCGGCACGTGCCAGAGAATCTCAGGGGCCGCATCGACCAGGACATGCAGGCCCTTCTCGTAGACGATGCGCCCGACGTGGAAGACCAGTTTCTGGTCGTCGGAGACATAGCGGCGCCGAAACTCGCGCAGGGCCTCGGGGTCCGGGCGCTCGTAGTGGGCGACGTTGACGGCGTTGGGGACGACGTCGAGCTTGTCGTTAGCGACGCCAAAGCACGAGACCATCTCGTGGGCCATGAAATAGCTGGTGACGATGAGGCGCCAGGCTTCGGCCGCTAGACTGGCCTCAACATCGTTGATGGCCCACGACAGGTCAGCATGGAGACCGCCTTGATGCCGCCCGCGCTCCGTGGCGTGGATTGTGGCAACGAGGGGGACCTTCCAGAGGTGCTTGAGGTGGACGGCGGCGAAGGCAACCAGCCAGTCGTGGGCATGGATCAGGTCGAAGCCGTGACGGCGGGCACGCAGGGCCTCGCTCGCAGGATCGTCGGGATGCTCGGCGACCGAGCGACAGTCCGCGGCGTGGAAACGCTCGGCGAGAGCCTCGCCCACCCGCGCCAGTTCCCAGTTAGCCGCCTGAGTGTCGCTCAGGAGCGAGCCAACGGGAGGCTGCGGGATGGTGACGCGGTGGACGGTGACATTGTGGTTAGGGCGCTCGAACTCCTCGCCGCCTCGGTCACGGGGCGTGACGAGATGGATTTCGACCCCCTGTTCGGCCAGGGCCGGGGCGAGCGCGTTGACGTGCTTGCCCAGCCCCCCCACCATGTTGGGTGGGTATTCCCCTGACAACATCAAGATACGCATAACGCCTACTTCGCTGCGTTCACGTTGCGGACGTGCTCCTCGAACGTGGTAGCGAAGGCATGGGAGCCATCGCGGCGGGCGACAAAGTACAGGTAGTCGGTGCTGGCCGGCGCAGCAGCCGCTTGAAGCGACGCCAGGCCTGGATTGGCGATCGGGCCGGGCGGCAGATCACGGTTGACGTACGTGTTCCAGGGCGCGTCGAAACGGTAGTCCTCGACGGTCAAGGGCCGCCACCATGTCTGGCGCGCCTGGTCATAGCCCATCGCGTATTGGACTGTGGGGTCGGCGTCGAGCTTCATGCCCTGGCGCAGGCGGTTGGCATAGACGCCGGCGATGAGCGGGCGTTCCTCGGGGATGCGCGCCTCGCGCTCGACAATCGAGGCCAGCGTCACGACTGCGTGCAGGCTCCCCAACTCGGAACTGGCCGCCTTGGCGCGGAGGTCAGCGCCAACCTTCTGCCCAAAGTTGTCGAGCAGGCGGTTGATCACCTTGCGCGCGTCCGAGGCGCTCGTCTCGAACGTGTACGTGTCCGGGAAGAGATAGCCGTTCAGGTTGGCCTGCCCGTTCTGGCGCGGCGGCAGGAACGGCTGGGTGAAGCCCTCGCCGGACTGGACGAGGCGCATGAACTCGGCCTGATCGACCAGGCCATAGCCCGACAGGAGGGCCGCGATTTCCTCGGCGCGCCAGCCTTCAGGGATGGTGACCGTGACCGACGCCGGGCGGCCGCGCTGGAGGGCGACCGCAATCTCGCGCGGCGACATCGTCCGCTTCAACTCATACGACCCGGCTTCGAGCTTGGTGTCGATACCTTGCAAGCGGAGCAGCAAGCGGAAGAACGTGGCGTCACGAATCAAGCCCTGCTGCTGGAGGTTCTCGGCAATCTGCGCCGCCGTCTCGCCCGACTTGATCTCGAATTTGACGGGCGTCGGGTCGGCGCCGGCCGGCCGGTCGGCCTCGCCCGATTGGATGCTACCGAACAGGCGGCCCGCCAGTCCTTCCAGTTCACTCGTTGGACCGCCGGCGCCAGGCTGCGGGCCGCTCGCGCCACCCGAGGCGAGCGCTCCCCCGCGGCCCGACCACGAACGCCACACCGTCAACCCGGCGTAGCCGACGCCCGCCACGACCAGGATCGCCAACAGCAACCCAACCAACTGGCGGCCGAGACTCTTCTCACGCTGTTCACGGGCGCGGTAGGCGGCCAGGCCGCGCGGCTCGCGCCACTCTTTCTTGTTCAACGTCCACTCTCCATTAGCCGCGCTCACGGCGGCCACGACGCCGCTCGTCCGTCCTCGGCGGCGCGGGAGCATCCGCCGGCAACAGGGCCGGCTGGTCATGCTCGCCGCGGCGGTGCGCCAGATACTCTTCTAGAATAACGGCGGCGGCCACCGAATCAATGCGCGCCTTCTGCTCATTGGCTTTGATGCCCTGGTGGCGCAGAATCTCGCTCGCGCTGACGGTCGACAGCCGCTCGTCCCAGAAGACCAGCGGGACGGTCAGCCGGGCCGCCAGGGCTTGGGCAAAACGGGTGACGCGCTCCGCCTGGGGGCCGAGCGTGCCATCCATGTTGCGCGGCAGGCCGACCACGACGGTATCGGCTGCCTCTTGCTGTACCAAAGCGACCAGGGCGGCCAGGGCTAGGCCCGTGCTCTTGCGCTCGACGGTCGTCAGGGCGCGGGCCAGCAGGCCCAGCGGGTCGCTGACGGCGACGCCGATGCGTTTCTCGCCTACGTCCAGCGCCAGGACGCGCCCAACGGTTGACGGCGGGGTGATAGAGTCGTCCCCCACCGGCTCAGACGCCGTCGGTTCGCGTTCGCCGTCAGTCATGATGCTTCTCCGAGAATCACAACCTCGATCCGCATCGGCAGCAGCGGCAGCCGCTGCCACCACTGGGCCACACCCGACGAGCCAAGGGAGACCCAGGCGGGTTCGGCCAGGTTGTCGAAGTCCCCTAGCCGCTGGCGCGCCTCTTCCGGCGTCAGGCCGCGCACTGTCCAGCGTACCGTGTCCGGGTCGAGGGCGGCGACGCCACGCCCGCGCACCCGCACGGGCAGCCAGACGCGCCAGCCCTTGTCGTCGCGGGTCACCCGCTCCTCCACGCCGGGCGCGAAGCGCGTCTCGCGGGGAAGGAGCTTATAGCCATCTGGCAAGTTGCGGGCCAGCATCGCCTCGGCGGCAGGGCGCGCCTGGTCGGGATCGTAGCCCAGGCCGGTGGCGCGGATGCGGAGCGTGAGCGTCGCCTGGTCGGGGCGGGCGATGGGGTCCTCGTCCAGCCGCTCGGCCAGCACGGTGTCCTCGACGCTGGCGACGGCGAGGCGCTCGCCCGGCGCGAGTTGAGCGCGCAACGCGGCGACCGCCTGACTGCGCAGGCTGTCCAGCAGCGTCGTCCGCGCCGTGCGGCGATCGTCGTCCGTGACGATGGGCGTCGCGCGTATCGTTCCCCCACTCAGAGGCGCGTCGTTCACCACGCCGGCGTAGAGGGCCAGCGACGGCTCCAGGGTATTGATGGCATAGGCGGGGACGTTGCTCTCCGGCCCTGGCTCAACCGCCGTGACGGGCACGCGCATGGTTGTCCCCACTCCCGCCGGCAGCTCGACAGGCTGGGTGGTGCGGAAGCGCAGGCGCATGCCAGCGCTCGTCTCGACCAGCGCGCCGGCGGGCACGGCCACCGGCTCCGCGCGGCGGTTGATAAGCTGGACGACGCCGCTGGCCCGCTCGCCCGGCTCCGCGCGCTGGCCGGTGGCGGGAACCGCGAGCTTTTCCTCGACCGTTACGTCAAGTGTACGGGCTGGGAACAAGCCCTGGGCGGGATCGGGAGCCGCGCCGCCGCGCGCCTGGGCCTCGAACTCAACTTCGACGTCACGCTGGGCCGGGCGGAGGGTGATGGTCGCTGTCGGCAGGGCAGCCAGGGCCAGGGCCACCACGCCGCCGCCCGCGACGAGGGTCAGCAGGAGAACGACGAGCCGCGCCAGCCGCGCCAGCCAGAGCGGAGCCGGGCGGCGCGCCCGGACGCTAGGCCGGGCGGGCGCGCCCCGCAG
>CAZLBQ010000286.1:0-8121 GCA_964557745.1 uncultured Anaerolineales bacterium | reverse complement strand
CGCCAAGACCGGCACCACCAGCGACTTCCGCGACAACTGGACGCTGGGCTACACGCCCGATCTGGCCGTCGGGGTGTGGGTCGGCAATCCGGACGGGACGCCAATGATCCAGACGTCCGGCATCAGCGGCGCTGGCCCCATCTGGCACGACTTCATGGAAGCTGCCCTACGTGGCCGCCCGGCGCGCGATTTTCCCCGTCCGCCAGGGCTGGTCGACGTTGAGATCTGCGAGACGTCGGGCCTGCGCGCGACGGACCTCTGCCCACGCCGCCGCGTCGAGACCTTCATCGCGGGCGCCGAGCCGCAGCGCAGCGACGACAGTTATGTCGCCCTCGCCATCGACGCCCCGACGGGGTTGCTGGCTGCGCCAGGGTGCGCCGGCCCCGCCGTCGAGCGCGTCTTTCGCCGCGTCCCCGCCGACGCCCTCGACTGGGCGCGGGAGCAGGGCCTGGCCTTGCCGCCGGAGCGCACTTGTACCGAGACGCAGGGGAGCAGGGGAGCAGGGGAGCAGGGGAGCGGGGAAACCGGTAGCGCCGACTTCAGTCGGCCGTCAGAGGTTGGCGGTCAGATGGCAGTCGTGGGCGGTCGGCCGTCAGCCGTCGGTGGTCGGCCGGCGGTCGCTGTAGTCAGCCCACCGGCCAATGGCGTCTTCGCCCTGTCGCCCGACCTACCTGCCCAGGCTCAACAGGTGGAGATTCGCGTCCAGCCGGGTGAAACGCAACGTGTGGCGTCCATCATTATTCTCGTGGACGGGCAGCCACTCGATACCGTGAGCGAGCCGCCCTACCGGGCGTTGTGGCCGCTGGCGCTGGGTCGGCACACCGTGGAGGCGGTCGTAGTGACAGACGACGCAGCCCGGTTCTTTAGCCCGACAGTCCCGTTCAGTGTCCTGCCGCAGCCGCCGCCCCAATTCATCGGCCCATAGGGAACAAACCGATACGCTCGGACGTAGAATAAGTAGTATAGAATATGGCACACACCGACTGAAAGTCGGGTCCAAAGCCCTTTGGCTGGTCGTCCGCCTGTGCGGACGCTGGTGGCGTCGGCGTAGGCCAACGCCCGGCCGCAAGTGCTCTGGCTGCGACGTCCAGTCCTCGTGTGCGGAGGCGGAGTGTCCCATGTCTCATTCGTCCCAGCCCTCACGTTCTCTGTTCGTCATTCTCGTTCTAGTCCTATCCGCCCTGGCCGGCTGCCGTAGCCAGGCCCCGGAACCGGCCCCAACCGCGCCTGTCGCCACGACCGCGCCCCAGACCAACGCCACCACTGCGCCCAGCGCGCCGCTCGCCGAGGCCACGCAACCGGCCGGCCCCCGCGTCCGCCCGACGGCGACGCCGGGCCGTATCGCCGGGCTGGGCCTTGCCAGCTTCGCCCGCGCGTCAGAGCCGCTGAAGGTGCTGACGACGCTGCCGAAGGCCGACGCGACAGGCGTCCCCGTTGGCGGCGACTGCCAAGTATCAAGTGCCCAGTCTCAAGTTTCGAGTGAGAAGTCGGACTTGACATCTGACACCTGTCCGCGCGTTGTGGTCCAGTTCAACCACCCGGTCGTGCCGCTCGTCGGCGTCGCGGAGCAGGCGACGCTGGCCTCGCCCCTCAAGATTGACCCGCCCGCGCAGGGCCAGGGCGAGTGGCTCAACACCTCGACCTACGTCTTCCGCCCGGAGCGGCTCCAGCCGTCGACGAAGTACACCGTTACCGTCAGCGACCTGGCCGACCAGGTCGGCACGAAGCTCGAAGCGCCCTTCACCTTCAGCTTCACGACCGTCTACCCGGGCGTCCTCAAGACCGAGCCGGCCGACAACGCCAAGTTCATCGCGGCGACGGGGCCTATCGTCGTCACCTTCAACCAGCCAATGAACCAGGCCGAGGCCCAGGCGGCGTTCAGCCTGCGCGGCCCCGGCGGCCAGCCGGTGAGCGGGTCGTTCAAGTGGGACGGCGCGACGATGACCTTCACGCCCGCTCAACCGCTGGCCCGCGACGCCACTTACACCGCCCAGGTGAAGGCCGGAGCGAAGGACGCGGGGAACAAGGAGGCGCTGCGCGAGGACCGCGCCTGGACGTTCCAGACGGCCCCCGCGCCCGGCCTCGCTGGGAGCGTCCCCGCCAACGGCGCGCAAGGCTCGACCGAGATTCGCAGCGGTCTGCAACTCACCTTCGCCAGCCCCATGGACCGCGACGGCCTGCAATACACCATCGCGCCGACGCTGACGTACCAGAGCGTCTTCTGGCTGGACGACTCCAATACGAAGGCCCGCCTCAACGGCGCGTGGCAGGCGTCTACCGACTACACTGTCACGATCAAGGGCGAGTCAAAGACGCGGTCGGGCGAGACGCTGGGCCAAGACATCGTCCTGCGCTTCAGCAGCGCGCCGCGCGCGCCGATGTATAGCGTCGGCGCACCGAGCCAGGTGGCAATGTACGACGCCAACCGCGCCCCCAACATGTCGGTCGCGTTGGTCAACGTCCAGCAGGTGGACTTCCGCCTGAGCACGATGGCGCCCGCCGACCTGCTGCCCTTCCTCGGCCGCGACGCCTACCAGCAATTCGAGCGCTACCAGCCGCCCGCCAACCGTCAGGTGCGAGCCTGGAGCGCGCGCCAGACGCCGAAGCTGAACGAGACGACCGTCATCACGACCACACTCACCGAGCGAGGCAATCTGGCCCCCGGCGCGTACTTCCTGAACGTGAGTTCGCCCCAGGCGCGGTCCAACATGGGGTCGCAGCGTGACGCGCGGTACGTCCTCCTGGTGAGCGACACCAACCTCATGCTGAAGCGGACCGACCGCGAAGCGCTGGTCTGGGCCACCAGCCTCAAGACGGCCCAGCCCGTGGCGGGCCTGCCGGTCACGGTGTATGGCTTCAACCGCGAGATCCTGGCGCGCGGCAGTACCGACGCCGACGGCGTGTTCCGCGCTCAATTCGACCCCCTGGCCGACCCCTACGTCCCCATCTACGTCCTCTCGGAGCGGGATGGGCAGGTCGTGGCGGGCGTCGGCAGCGACTGGAGCGATGGTATCTACCCCTTCGAGTTCAAGATCACCAGCTCGCTCAGTCTGCCCGACTACACGGCGCAGCTCTACACCGAGCGACCGCTGTACCGCCCCGGTGACAAGGTCTACTACAAGGGTATCCTGCGCCAGGGCCGCGACGGGGCCTACAGCCTGCCGACGCTGGACAGCGTGCCCATCACCGTGCGCGACAGTCAGGGCCGCGAGATCGCCCAGCAGAACGCGAAGCTGACCCCCTACGGCACGTTCAGCGGCGAGGTTCCCCTCGCGCCGGGGGCTGCGCTGGGCCACTACAACATCACCCTCAAGATCGGTGATGAACCTGGGCCTAACAACACGAAGCCGCAGTTCTTCAGCGAGACGGGCTTCCAGGTCGCGGAGTACCGCAAGCCGGAGTTTGAGGTCCAGGTCAAGCCAGACAAGGAGAGTTATGTCAATGGCGATACGGTGAACGTCACCGCCGACAGCGCCTACTTCTTTGGCGGGCCGGTCGCCAACGCCCGGCTCAAGTGGCGGCTGTTCGCGGCCGACTTCTTCTACACGCCGCCGGACACCCTCAAGGGCTACTGGGACTTCACCGACACGGACATCTTTGGGGAGGTGAAGCGCCGCACAGGCGAGATGATCCGCGAGGGGACCGGCCAGACCGACGCGAAGGGCCAGTTCGCCTTCCAAGTTCCGGCGACGCTGGGCGACTACCCCAACAGCCAGAACTTCACGCTCGAAGTCGAGATGACCGACATCAACGGCCAGAGCGTGGCCTCCCGGCGCGTCGTCCCGGTCCACAAGGGCGCTTTCTACATCGGCATGCGGCCCGCCGCCTACATCGGCCAGGCGGGCCAGCCCCAGCGCGCCGACCTGGTCGTCCTGGACACGCAGGGCATCTCAGTGACGAATCAGGCGTTGACCGTCACCGTCTACCGCCGCGACTGGTTCAGCACACGCCAGCGCGACGTCGACGGCATCTTCCGCTGGACGTCGGTCCACACCGACACCCAGGTCGCCAGCCAGCAGGTCACCAGCAACGCCCAGGGCGCGGCCAGCGTGACGTACACCCCGTCCCAGGCCGGGACGTATCGCCTCGTCGCCGAGGCGAAGGACAGCCGAGGCAACACCGTCCGCAGCGCGACGTACCAGTGGGTCGCGGGCAACGAGTACGTCAACTGGCGCATCGACAACAACGACCGCTTCGACGTAACCCCGGACAAGAAGAGCTACGCGCCCGGCGAGACGGCCCGCCTGCTGATCCAATCGCCCGTCGCGCCCGCCGAGGCGCTCCTGACAGTCGAGCGCGGCGGCATCCGCGAGGTGCGCCGCTTCACGGTCAGCGCCACGAGCCAGACCCTCGACGTGCCCATCAAGGGTGACTACACACCCAACGTCTACATCTCGGTCGCGCTGGCGAAGGGCGGCGATGACAAGACGCTGCCGCAGTTCAAGCTCGGCTACGCGACGCTCAACGTCGCCACGAGCGAGAAGCTGCTCGACATACGCGTCGAACCCGACAAGCCCGGTCCCTACCAGCCGGGCCAGACGGTCGGCTACACCTTGACGGTCCGCGACGCCCAGGGCAAGCCCGTCCAGGCCGAGTTCTCGCTAGCCCTGGTGGACAAGGCCCTGCTGAGCCTGGTCGAGGACCGCACCCAGCCGCCCGCCGAGGCGTTCTACAGCGCGCGGCCCCTGGGCGTCACGACCGCCGCCTCGTTCATCCGCAACGTCAACCGCGCCTCGGCGCAGATCGCCGATGCGGGTGGCAAGGGCGGTGGGGGCGGGGGCGGCGACGCGGCTCCTCTAAGCGTGCGCAGCGACTTCCGCGACACGGCCTTCTGGAAGGCCGACGTCGTCACCGACGAGGCCGGGCGGGCGCGGGTGGATGTCAAGCTGCCGGACAACCTGACGACGTGGTCGCTGGCGGTCCTGGGCACGACGAAGGATACGCTGGTCGGCCTGGCTCGGCTGGAGACGCTGGTCAGCAAGGACCTCATGGTTCGCCCGGCCCTGCCGCGCTTCCTGATCCAGGGTGACCAGGTCCGCCTGACCGCCGTCGTGCAGAACAACACCGACCGCGCCCTCGACACCCAGGTGACGCTCCAGACGCGCGGTCTGGACGGCAAGGTGGACCCCATCCGCGTCACCGTGCCCGCCAAGGGCAAGACGCTCGTCGGCTGGGATACGGTCGTGGGGGCAGTGGACCAGGCGGAGACGGTGTTCGCCGTGGACGGCGGCGGGCTGAGCGACTCGACCTCGCTCAAGCTGCCGGTCTACCGCAACGCGACGCCGGAGACGGTGGGCACAGCGGGTGTAGCGACGGGCCGCACCGACGAGACGATCCGCGTGCCGGCCGAGGCCACACCCGGCCTGGGCGGTCTGACGGTCAACGTCAACCCATCGCTGGGCGCCGTCACGGCAGACAGCCTGCGCTACCTGACGAGCACCGAGTACCACTCGTGTGAGTACGTCGTCAGCCGCTTCCTGCCGAGCATCGCGTCGGTGCGGGCGGCGCAGCAGATGGGTCTGCCCTACAACCGCGACGCCATCGCGCCGCGCGTGTCCGAGGACATGCAGCGCCTCTACAGCCTGCAGAACGGCGACGGCGGTTGGGGCTGGTGGCCGGGCGAGCCGTCCCACCCGTTCCTGACGGCCTACGCCGTGCTGGGCCTCGGCCTGGCCGACCAGACAGGCTTCTCGGCCGACAAGAACACGCTGGATCGGGCGGTGGGCTTCCTGAACCAGTACCTCGACGAGAAGGTGGACACGGCCATCCCCGGCATGTTGAGCCAGCGCGCCTTTGTCCTGTACGCCCTGGCCGAGATCGGCCGCCCTAACCTGGCGCGGACCGTCGCCCTCTACGACTCGTGGCTCGACATGAGCCTCTACGGGCGCGGGTTCCTGCTCCTCGCCCTCCACAAGGCCGACGCCCAGGGGCAAGCCCCGCGCATCCGCGCCCTGGTCCAGAACCTCCAGGAGCAGGCAAAGGCGACGGCGGCGGGCACGTCGTGGGAGGAGAACGTCGCCAACCCGCTGACGATGAACACCAACACACGCACGACGGCCATCGCCCTGCTGGCCCTCAACCGCGCTACACCGGGCGACGCCTTGCTCCCCAATGTCGTGCGCTGGCTGATGACCCAGCGCCAGGCGAGCGGCGGCTGGCGCTCGACCCAGGAGACGGCGTGGGCTGTCCTGGCGCTGACTGACTATATGGTCAATAGCGGCGACCTGAAGGCGGCTTATCGCTACAGTGTCAACTTGAACGGCAAGGACATCCTGACCGGGGACGTGAGCAAGGCGAACCTGACCGAGGCGAAACAGCAGTTCATCGCGTTGCAGGACCTCGTCACCAACGTCGGCAACAGCCTGACCTTCGACAAGCAGGGCGAGGGGAACCTGTACTACACGGCTTACCTGACGTACTACCCTCAGGCCGACCAGAGTCCGGCCCTCGACCGGGGCATCCTGGTTGGGCGGCAGTACCTCCAGGTGGACCCGCAGACACTCAAGCCCACGGGCCAGCCCGCCCAGGGCGTCAAGGTTGGGGACTACGTCCAGGTCAAGCTGACGGTCATTGCGCCGACGACGCTCAACTACCTCATTGTGGAGGACCCGCTGCCGGCGGGCTTCGAGGCGGTGGACGTCAGCCTCAAGACGGCCAGCCTGGCGGCGCAAGGTCCGACGGTGCAGCCCGTCAAGCCGGGCCAGGGCGGCGGGACGCCCGCGACGGGGAAGGGCTTCCCCGACCTCGGCTCGCCCTACTGGGCCTACTGGTCGCACAGCGAGGTGCGCGACGCCAAGGTCGCCCTGTTCGCCCAGGAGTTGCGCCCCGGCGCGTATGAGTACACCTAGCTCGCCCGCGCCACGGCCCCTGGCCAGTTTCGCGTCCTGCCCGCGACGGCCTACGAGACGTACTTCCCGGAGAAGTTCGGCCGCTCCGCCGCCGCCACGTTCGGGACTGGAGAATAGGGACCGCCTCGAACAGGCACGCCGATAGACGCGAAACAAGGGATGGACGCCGATCAGAATGTGAGTTTTCTGACCCGCGTTCATCCCTTGTTTCGGCGTTCATCCGCGTGCCTGGCCGGACTTGCTCAGAGCCGAGGATGCCGAGGGCGCCGTGCTCCAACAGCCTCTATTCTTCGCCGGTCTTAGGCATTCCTATCAAGACTGGCAATGCTGTTTTACAGACTTTTTACAGCCCCCTAACACGCCCAGCCGAGAGAGCCTGTATACTGGCTAGCGTCACGGCAGGGCCGGACGGCGTCAGGGAAGGCCGCTGGCAAACGTATGGTAGGGGAAGCGGATTGCCGATGCCGGCCGGGCGCGAGGATTAGGAGGGTCAAGATGGAAGTGTCACGCCGACAGTTTCTCCAGGTGAGTGCGCTGGCGACCTTAACCGCAGCGAGCCTGGCCCAGCCAACCCCGGACGCGGTCGCGGGCGAGATGGGCCAACTCTTCAGTTTTCCGTGGCGCGCCCGCGAGGCAGACGAACCGAGCTTCGCCATCCACGTCCTGAGCCGTCTGGCCTACGGCCACACCCAGGCCGACCTCGACGCCATCCAGGCCGCTCAGTTCGACGCGGCCCAGTGGTTCGAGGACCAGCTCCACCCTAATGACGCCGACGATAGCGCCCTGGCGGGCAAGCTGGCGAGCTTCGAGTCGCTCACCAAGACCATCACCCAACTCATCAACGACTACCCCCAGGGCATGCCCGGCTACACCGGCCCGACGGTCTACAACCTCGTCATCCCGGAGTTCCTGCGCGCCACCGTGCTGCGCAAGATCTACAGCCACTGGCAGTTGCGCGAGGTCCTGGTCGATTTCTGGACCGACCACCTCAACATCTACCTCTACGACGACCTGCAACGCTGGGCCAAGCTCGTCGACGACCGCGACGTGATTCGGCCCAACGCGCTGGGCAACTTCCACAGCCTGCTCCTCGCCAGCGCGAAAAGCCCGGCCATGATTACCTACCTCGACAACAACACGAACCGCAAGGGCGCCCCCAACGAGAACTACGCCCGCGAGATCATGGAACTGCACAGCCTGAGCGTCAACGGTCCGTACAACCAGAGCGATGTTCAGAACCTCGCCAAGTGCTTCACCGGCTGGACGGTCTACC
>CAZLBQ010000285.1:0-8157 GCA_964557745.1 uncultured Anaerolineales bacterium | reverse complement strand
TCGGTTGCGCCCTCTGCCACCGCCACCGACAGCGGCACATTCGCCACCGCCCCGCCGTCCACGTACTGCTGCTTGCCGATGAGCACCGGCGGGAAGAGGGGCGGGATGGCCGAACTCGCCAGCGCCGCGTCGATGAGCGACGCCGTCGGGTCGTCGCCAAATAGGTAGATAGTCGCCGTGTTCAGGTTAGCCGTGATGAGGTGGAGTTTGGCCTGCTTGAGGTCGCCGAACTTTGTCACGCCCGGCGGCAGGCTGGCCTGGATGAAGGCGCGCAGTCCGGCGTTGTCTGACAGGCTATCCTTGCCGCGCAAGAGCCGCCAGGCGTAGGTGAGGTAGTTGCCGGGAAACAGCTCATCACTCTTCGCGTTGAGCCACGTCTGCTCAAGATGCTGGACACCTTTGGGCGACGGGTCCGGGGCCAGCCCGGTGCAGTTGAGCGCGCCAGCCGAGGTCCCGACCAGCATGTCGGGCCGGATGCCGGCCTCAAACAGCGCCTTGAGCGCTCCCACCTCCAGCGCGCCGCGATTGCCGCCGCCGCTCAGCACAAACGCGATCATGCTTCACCCTCCTTTCGGTACAGGTCTCCCATTTCCAGTCACAGCCGTACCGCCTCACTCCGCGCACCGCCAACCCACCCGCCGGGTTCATCGCCCGCCAGCCCGCGCCAGGATACGCTCGGCCGCCCGTAGCATGGGCGTATCCACCATCTTGCCCTCCCAGGCGAACGCCCCCGCGCCCGCCGCCTGGTGGGCGTGGTAGGCGTCAATGAGACGCCGGGCCTGATCGACCGCCCCAGCCGACGGCGTGAACGCCGCGACGATCACCGAGACGTGGCGCGGGTGAATGGCGAACTTGCCGGTGTAGCCCAGTCCGGCAGCGCGCTGCGCGTCCACAGCCAGCCCGTCCAGATCGGTCAGGTCAACATAGGGGGTATCAATGGCCTGCAAGCCATAGGCGGCCGCCGCGACCACCACAGCGCTTCGCGCGTAGAAGACTTCCCAGCCGTCGGGCGTGCGCGTCGCGCCGATGTCACCCGCCAGGTCCTCGGCGCCGAAACACAACGCCGCCAGCCGAGCATCGGCCTGGGCGATCTGGTCCAGGTTCATCACCCCGCGCGCCGTCTCGACGATCGCCAGCAGCGCGATGCCGCCTGGCGGCCAATCGTGCCGAGCTTCCGCCGCCGCGATGAGGGAACTGACGTGCTGAACCTCAGCCGCCGTCTCGACCTTGGGCAGCACGTAGCCGTCAGGCTGCCCGTCGACTGTCGCCGCCATGTCGACCTCCGCCAGCCCTGTCCCCACCCCGTTCACGCGGACTAGCCGCTCCGTCGCGCCGAAGTCGACGCTCCCTAGCGCCTCGCGGACGACGCGGCGCGCTTCGTCCTTGCGGCCCACCGCCACGCCGTCCTCCAGGTCCATGATGACGCTGTCGACACCCAGCGCCGCACCCTTGGCGATCTTGCGCGGGTCGTCCCCTGGCATGAAGAGCAAGGCGCGGCGCGGATGAGACATGGTTACTCCTGGGGGCGCTTTAGGAACAGAACAAGGCGCTCGACTTCGATGACCACCACGCCATCCTGGTTGCGCCCGATGTGCTTCAGGCGCACGATGCCCCGGTCCGGCTGGCTCCGCGACTCGCGCTTGTCCAGGACTTCCGTCTCGACATAGACCGTATCGCCGTGGAAGAGCGGGTGCGGGTGGACGACCTTCTCGTAGGCGAGGTTGGCGACGATAGTTCCCGCGGTGAGTTCACCAACGGTGATGCCGACTACCAGCCCCAGCGTAAAGATGCCGTTGACAATGCGGCGGCCAAACTGCGTGCGGCTCGCGAAGTCCTCGTTGATGTGCAGCGGCTGGGTGTTCAGCGTCAGCGCGCTGAACAAGAGGTTGTCCGTCTCCGTCACGGTCCGCCCCAGGCCGTGGCTGAACCGCTCGCCGGGGGTTAACTCATCGAAGTATTTGCCAAGCATGGGATAGTTTTCCAGCCTTGACAGGTCTTGGCGACCTCTCAGGTTTCACCTAACGGTCCGGCTCTGGCCGCGTACGCATCCAGGTAGCCTGGTTCGTCCACGCGGCGCAGCGGTACGTTGAACAGGTTCGCCACGCACCAGGCGACGGTGAGCAGTCCCAACACGGTGACAATCGTCCAGGCCTCGACACCCCAGCCCGTCAGGAGGCCTGCCAGGCCTGTGCTGACCGGGTTGAGTACCCAGGCGACGAGCCGCCGCACCGCGAACACGCGGCCCTGCATCTCGCGCGGCGTCTGCGACTGCCAGATCGCCTGCGAGTGGGAGTTCATCACCGGCACCAGCCCAACCAGCAAGAAGGACACGGCCAGCGACAGATAGAACCACATCGACAGACCGTAGACCGTCTGGGCGACGCCACTCACGAGGATGGGGATGAGCACGCCCCACACGCGCCGCGCCTTGAGCCCGCCCCACAGGCTGAACAGCACACCGCCGATCACGCCGCCCACGCCGGCCGCCGTCTGCATCGCGGCCAGCGCGCCCGTGAACGCCAGCCCCAGGGCCTCATAGCTTGGGGCCAGGCGAAACTTCACCAGCACCGGCGTCAGCACCATCATCGCCGTCACGGCAAAGTTCGAGATGGTAAACGTCCCAAGCAGCCACAGAATAGGGCGACGCCGCCAGATAAAGCGCGCCCCTTCCCCAATGTCCGACCACAGGCTCTTGGCGCCGTCTGCCGTGTGCAGGTCGGCGCGCTGCGGGGAAGGAATGACGAGGACGAGCAGCGTGGCGGCGGCGAGAAAGAACGTCACGGCGTCGACGAGAAGCGCTCCCCCGACCCCGGTCGGCAGGGCGATGAGCAGGGCCGCGATGCCAGGCGAGACAATGCTCGACAGCGACCACATCGTCTGCATCATACCGTTGGCTCGCGGGAGCTGCGCATCCGGTACCAGCATGGCGTACGACGTGTCAAACGCCGCCGAGTGGAACGCGCCCACGCAGGGATAGAGAAAGCCGAGGGCGACAACGATGGCGAACTGCATGCGGCCGCTGAACAAGAACCACACCCCAGCCACGGATAGCAGGCCGCTCAGCACGTCGGCCACCAGCATGAGGCGCTTGCGGTCGTAGCGGTCCGCCCACGCGCCCGCGACCGGCGCCAGCAGCACGGTCGGCAGGCCACCAACGAGACCGAGCAGGGCGAGCTTGGGCCCCAACTCGTCCTGCGTCTGGAACTGTTGCGCCAGCCAAACCGTCAGCGCGAACCACCCGACCGCCGTCCCGATGATCGAGACCGACTGGGTGGCCCACAGAATAAGGAACGTCCGAAAGCCGTGCGCGGGCGGCTGATATGGTACCGAGGCGGTCACCGCTGAGCCTCGCTCCAGGGCGCCCCGTCAGACCGGCCCGACTGGTTGCGCCTTGTTAGAACCAACATCCGCCTCACGAAAGCTGGAACGCCGTCCCTACCGGCGGCACAATCGCCCCCGCCGCCACCCGCCCATTGGCCGGAATCTGGGCCCCCTTGCCAATGAGCGTCAGTCCAGAGCCAGGGGTGATGTCCTTGGCGCGGGCCATTCCCGCCAGACTACCGACTTGCGCCCCGCCACTCACCCACACCTGCTTGTCCAGAATGGCATATTCAACCGTCGCGTTCGGGCCGATATACGTATCGGTCATGACGATGGCGTTCTTCACCACCGCGCCCGGCTCGATCACCACCCCTGGCGACAGAATCGCGTTCTCGACATGCCCGCTGATCTGACAGCCGTTCGAGACCAGGCTGCGCACGATGACCGCCCCTGGGTTGGTCTTCACCGGCGGTCGCTCCTCGCTCCGCGTGTGGATCACCCAGTCGGGGTCATAGAGGTCGAAGGGGGGATCGTCCTCCAGCAGCGCCATCTGGGCGTCCCAGTACGCCTGGATCGTCCCGACGTCGGCGAAGTAGCCCAGGCAGGGGTAGGCGAAGACGTCCATCTCCTGGATCAACCACGGGAACACGTCCGGCCCGAAGTTGTAGGGGCGCTGCCCATCCTTGCCCTCCAGGACCGTCTCCAACACGTCGCGGTTGAAGAGGTAGATACCCATCGAGGCCAGCGTGCCATGCGCCTCCGTCGGCTTCTCCCAGAAGTGGGTGATGCGGTTCTGCCGGTTGACGTTGACGATGCCGTAGCGCTGCGCCTCACTCGCCGCGACGTTGGCCACCGCGATCGTCACATCGGCGCGGCGGTCGGCGTGGGCGCGGATGAGCGCCGAGTAGTCCATCTTGTAGACCTGGTCGGCGCTCAGAATCAGGAACGCATCGGCCTTGGGGTCAAAGAAGCGCCAGTTCTGGTACACCGCGTCCGCCGAGCCGCGATGCCACTCCTGAGCGTCGCGGCCGAGGTACGGCTGCAGCAACTGGATACCGCCGGTCTGGCGGTCCAGGTCCCAGGGTCGGCCGATACCGATATGCTCATTGAGGGAGTGGGGGCGGTACTGGGTCAGCACGGCGACGTTATACAGGCCAGATTTGACGCAGTTGGAAAGCGTGAAATCAATCAGACGGTACTTACCGGCAAACGGGACGGCGGCCTCGGTGCGCTGCTCGGACAGAATCCCCAGTCGGGTCGCCGGACCACCGGCCAGGATAATGGTTTGAACATTAGGCATAGCTCTCCCTCCGCGAAGCGTGCTTGACCTGATGGGGATACTGTACCACAGGCGCGGCCAGTCGTCAACATGCTTACCACGCCAACTCGACGCGAATCGCGTGGTGGTCGGACAGGTAAGCGCGGCGGCCGTTGATGAGATCCATCTGCTCTTCAAACAACTGCTCGCCCCGCGCGCGTAAGAGCTTCCCATAGGGCGGCCGGACAAAAACGAAGTCTATGGCTTGCGCGTAGTGTTGCGGGATGAGCGCCGGTGGGCGGAAGGTTGGATCCTGACGCGTCGCCAGCGGGTCGATGACTCCCGACTCGGACACAAACTCATTGTACAGCCAGCAACTGCGTGGGAAGTTGAAGTCCCCGGCAATCACAATCAGAGCGTCGCGGTCGAGTTCGCCGATGAGATGGATCAACTGGCGAATCTGGCTGTGCTCAATGCGCGCGTAGCGATTGCGCGGCGACCAGTCGCCGTCGTAGTTGGCGTTCAGGTGAGTATTGATGACAATGGTCGGCGTGGGGTGGTCGGCCAGTTCGACGACCAGTGCCCCCTTATAGAGCGCCCAGTCGGCAACCGACGGGCCGAAGCGCAGCCCCCGGTGGCGAAAGGGGTGGAACTTGATCTCACGGTGAGATGAGCGCGTGAGGGTCATCAACCCGCCCTTGGGGGCATAGACGTGGGGCTTGGAGGCCGCGTGGGCTAGAGACCGGAACTCGCGTCGCAGCAGCGTCTCGTAGAACGAGAGTTGCACCTCCTGGAGACACACTACGTCGGTGTGGTCTCCATCCAGTTCACGCGCCAACGTCCGTAGCCTGGCTCGCGTATGTCGCGTCGGCACACCAAAGGTATTGAGGGTGACAAGCCGCAGCGAATGGGGGCGAGCGACCGCCTCCGACAGCACGGCATTCTCGTCCGCCAGCCTCTCGTCCGTAGGCGGCTCGTGGTATAATGGAGCTTGCGTCACAGTTTCATCCTCTTGCTCACCGGAGGCAAATCAGGTGCCACGCGATCGTCTCAAGCGTCTCGGCCTGTGGCTAGCGCTGCTCAACACCGCCAACGCCAACCGTCTTCACTATCACCTGCCAACCACGTGGATTCCCCATACCGTCGGCAACAGCCTCGGTCTGGCCCTGCCGGAGATCGTCGCCGCCCTCGATGCCCTCCTCGCGCAGACTGGCCTCGACTCGGCCAGCCTGGACGGCCTGCGCGCGGCTGCCCGCGCCGTCACCGCCGACCCGCCCGGCTGGGCAAACACAATGGCCCCCGTGACGCTGGCCTACGTCGTTTCCCATCCCCAGTTCAACATCTACCGTGGCGAGTGGGCCGACTTGCGCGTCGCGGGCTTTGGCCTCGACAGCATCCCGCACAGCTGGACAGCCTTCTCGCTGACCCGCCTCGTGTACACCAGCTTGGCCGCTCTGGACCAGCACATGCCGCCCAACGCCGCGCTGGCCCCGCTGACCCATTGGCTGAACCGCTCTCCGGTCCTCATCACGGCGCTCGTCCTGGCTGGGCTGACCCTGTTCTACGAGTACGGCGAGTATCGTATCCATCAGGAAGAACTGGCGGCGACGGGTGGTGACGAGTCGAAGATCAACATGATGTGGACGATGGACGATACGCTCCACGACGTCGGGGCCAACACCTTCGGCTGGCTCGTCGCGACGCTCTTGCGTCCCTCCCCCACTCCTGAGCCGGCCGCGTCGCCCCTCCCGGCCTGACCGCGCGCGACCACGCTGCGGCTGATTGTACACCGCCTGCGAGTAGAACGCGAACGCCAGGACAGCGGCCGCGTCACGGCTCGGCCCCGTCATGCCCCATGCCCAGATAGTCCTTGATGACCTCCACGGCCTCCTGCCAGCCGTAGCATACCACGGCCAGGTAGCCCTGCTCGGCCAGCCGTTCGAGCCAACTGAGCTGGTACTCCGTCGGCTTGTTGTTGCCAAACTTCAGCTCGATGAACAGGCCGTGCCAGCCCTGGCGCGGCACCGGCAGACAAACGTCCGGCACGCCGGGTTTCACCCCCTCGCGTTGCATCTGCAGCGCGATGATCTTGTCGCGCTTGCCGCCGTTGGGAACCGCAAACAGCAAGTCCAGTTCCGGCTGCTGGACGGCCATGTGTGCCGCCCACTTGAAGAGCGCCACCTGCTCGTCGTGTTCGCTGACTCGCATCCCTATCTATCCTCACCCTGCGCCTAACTGCCACCTCAATTTTACACTCTGTTTACGTCTTTTGCGTATCCGCCCTGACCGGATAACGTCATGTCTCTGCGAGACAGGCGAGCGAGGGCTGTAGACCCTGACGGTCCGCCGCCTCGCTCTAGCCCCCGTACTGACACAGGTTGAAGGAGAGGCAAGATGTCAATCATGAAGCGAGTCGTTCTGGCGCTGGTCATCGCGCTACTGACCACTGCGAACCTCTGGGGGGGCGCGCTGGCCGCCGGCCCGACCACGGAACGCGCAGGGCATGTGGCAGGCGAGGTCACGGCTATCAACGGCAAGACGCTGACCGTCCACACGCCGGGCGGCGATAAGTCGGTTGTCACCAACGACCAGACGCACTTCCAGGTGTACAACGTTGCTCATGCCACGCTGGCCGACGTGCATGTCCACGACATGATCACGGCCGAAGGCCAGCTACAGAGCGACGGTAGCCTGCTGGCCGCCGAGCTCGAGGTGCGTGCCCCGCGTCCCGCCCTCGAGGGGCGCGTCAAGTCCATCGCCGGCGACCACAAGTCCTTTGAGGTCACGGTGGGCCGCGACAGCACGAAGACCGTCAAGATCACCGACACGACCCTGTTCCGCATCCCCGGCAAGGACTCCGCCAGCGTGACCGACCTCAAAGTCGGCGACATGGTCATGGTCTGGGGCACAGCGGACAACCAGGGCGTCGTGACCGCGACCACCGTGCTCATCTCGCGCCGCCAGCCCGAACCACGCCCGCAACTACGCGTCGTCGCAGGCAAGATTACCGGACTCGACACGACGAACAAGACCATCACTGTGGAGACCCGCGAGCGCGACCAAACTGTGACGAAGACGGTGCACGTCACCGGCGAGACACGATATGTCATGCCCGGTATCACGCCGTCCGGCTTTGCCGGGCTTAAGGTAGGCGACATGATCGTCGCCACCGGCCGCCCCAACGCCACGGATGCTACGATGCTCGACGCCGCACTGATCGTCGTCACGCGCCACCGCCAACCGTAGCGCCAACTCGCGACGTCCGGCTCCACAACCGAATACTCAGCACACGACGGCCCGCCACTCCCGGCAGGCCGTCGCCCACGTTAGTCCGGTCTTTGACACATCGCCATCAGCAGGAGTACAATGAGAGTGACATGTACACGAGGGAAGACCCCATGACTGAGACTTCTCCGGAGCGTGACGATCTGTTTCTGCCCCGCCTGCTCCTCATTGGCCTCATCGCGCTGGTGGCCCTGGGCCTGGTCTCGGCGCTCGTCCTGAACCGCACCCGTATCGTTGGCGTCCCCATGGCGGGCTATCCGACCCTCGCCCCCGCGCCCACCGACCGCCCGTCG
>CAZLBQ010000284.1:0-8171 GCA_964557745.1 uncultured Anaerolineales bacterium | reverse complement strand
CAGCCTGTAGCGCGACGGCGGCGAGAAGAGCGTGAGGGGCCGACCGCCTGCGACGGCGTGGAAGACCTCCAGGTGGTCGCCGTCAGCTAGCACCGTGTCCTCGTCCACCGTCTCGTCGTTCACCGCCACGATGCGCGGGTGATCGGACGTCACGCCCAACTGTGTCAGCAGCTCGGCCACCGTCACCCCGTCGGGCGCGTCCACCTCGCCGCGCCCCGGCGGCCAGGCACGTTTCAGTTCGCCATACAGCGTGACCGTGATGCGCATCTCAACCTCGCCGTCTCCCATGCGACCAGACCAGAGTGTAGCACAAGACGACCTCTCGGACAATGTACCGCACGGCGGCCAAACAAACGTGGGGCATCGTCGCGGCGACGATGCCCCACATCATGCTTGGTTCGGAGAGGTCTAGATAATCGGTGTCTCGTTGGTGGTAGACACCTTCAACGTCTGGCCCTCATAGTGATGGTCGCAATCGACATCCACCTGCGAGACAGCCCCCACCATGTCATCGGGTGTAACCCACTTGCGGTCGTAAGCGACGATGACTTCGCCGTAGGGGCGCAAGATATCGACGGCCAGCACGCCAGTCAACGCAAACAGGGCGTTGCGAACATTGTGCGCGCAATCCTCACACGTCATTCCCTCGACAGACAGATAGGCGACCATCGTGGTTGAGGGTGTGGCTGACTCCACCATGGCCGCCGACGCTTCGGTGGGAGCCACCGGATTCTGGGACATGACACGTCTCCTCTAGGGGAACATAGGCTCACTCAGGCGGGGAAACTCGGAGGAACACACAAGAAACCCGCTGCCAACTGCTACCTTGATTGTACCCCACCGGGCGGCCAGTGCAGTAAAGAAAGCGGCCCCCCAGGCGGAGAAACCTTCACCAACGGTGAGGGGGCGTGCTACGACGCCCCCTCGCCAACCGATGCTCTTCGACTGTCACCCCGAACAAAGTGAGGGGTCTCCTCTGGGAACGCTGGCGGAGCAGATGCCTCCTGCGTCGGCATGACGTCGGACTGTCACCCCGAACGCAGTGAGGGGTCTCCTCTGGGAACGTCGGCGGAGCAGATGCCTCGCTCCGCTCGGCATGACATTGCACTGTCACCCCGAACGCAGTGAGGGGTCTCCTCTGGGAACGCTGGCGGAGCAGATGCCTCGCTCCGCTCGGCATGACCCTCGCAGCGCTTAGCCCAGAACCGGCAGGTCGGGCGAGGCCGAGAACCGCTCGCCCTCCGGCGGGCGATTGGCGTTGATGACGCTGATCTTGGCCGCGATCCACTGCGCGATTTGGAGGTAGGCTTTCGCGGCGGGGCTATCGGGGGCCGCCGTGACAATCGGCTGACCGGTGTCGCCGCCCTCGCGGACGCGGGGGTCGATGGGCACCTCGCCCAGGAATGGCACGCCCAACTGCTCGGCCATGCGCTTGCCGCCACCGTGGCCAAAGATATCGTAGCGGCGGCCCGTGTCGGGCGCGACGAAGTAGCTCATCGTCTCAACGACGCCCAGCACCGGCACCGGCGGCTTCACCGCCTGGAAGGCATCGACGCCCTTGACCACGTCCGACAGCGCCACGGCCTGGGGCGTGGTGACGATGACAGCTCCCGTCAGCGGCAGGAGCTGAGTCAGGCTCAACTGGACGTCGCCCGTGCCGGGCGGCATGTCCACAATCAGGTAGTCGAGGTCCCCCCAGTCCACGTCGGTCAGGAACTGGCGGATGGCGCCGTGGAGCATCGGGCCGCGCCAGACGGCCGCCTTGTTGGCGGGCATCAGGAAGCCCATGCTCATGACGCGCAGGCCGTAGCTCTCCAGGGGCAGAATCTTGTTGCCGACGGCCATGGGGCGCTCGTCGATGCCGAGCATCATCGGGATATTGGGGCCGTAGATGTCGGCGTCCATCAGGCCCACCCGCGCCCCCTGGCGCGCCAGGGCGACGGCGATGTTGACGGCGCTGGTGCTCTTGCCGACGCCGCCTTTGCCCGACGAGACGGCGATGGCGTTGCGGAAGGTCACTTCGACCTTCTTGAGCATCTGGTTGTCTTTCTGCACCCGCGAGTCGAATTTGAGATCGACCTCGCGCACGCCGGGCAGCTTCATCAGCGCCTCGGTGCAGTCGGACCGAATCTTGTCGCGCAGCGGGCAGGCAGGCGTGGTCAGGACATAGGTAAACGAGACCTTGCCGTTCTGCACCTGCACGTTCTCGACCATATTCAGAGTGACGATGTCCCGCCCCAGCTCCGGCTCTTTCACCGTGCTGAGGACGGCCATCACCTGCTCGACGGTCAATTCGCCCTTGCTCCCATTCGCCGGAGGCGGACTGGGCGGCTCTTGTTTATTGCGGCCAAAGCGAAACATTCAACACCTCGTGGAGGCCAATTTAGATACCCTGAAATTATAGCACACGACAAGCCGAATTCCTATGATGACTGTCATAAGAATAAGGCTTCCTCTACCTTGCGTGGCCCCGCCAACCCAGCCCGCGCACGACGCGGCCGGGCAGCGCGCCGGTGTGCTCACCGTCGCGGAGGACCTGGACGCCGTTGACAAAGACGTGGTGGACGCCCGTCGCGTACTGGTGCGGCTGGTCGTAGGTGGCGTGGTCCTGGACCGTCGCCGGGTCAAAGACGACGACGTCGGCGTAGTAGCCCGGCTTGAGCCAGCCTCGGTCCCGCAGCTTCAAGTTAGCGGCGGGGAAGCTCGTCAGGCGGCGAACCGCGTCTTCGAGGGTCGTCGCCCCCTCGTCGCGCACGTACTTGCCCAACAGGCGGGCGAACGTGCCATAGGCGCGCGGGTGGGTGCTGCGCTTCAGGAATAGGCCCTCGGTCGCATACGACCCAGCGTCC
Source organism: uncultured Anaerolineales bacterium (assembly GCA_964557745.1). Taxonomy (GTDB): domain Bacteria; phylum Chloroflexota; class Anaerolineae; order Epilineales; family JAHCIE01; genus JAHCIE01. The sequence continues at coordinate 5,322 of CAZLBQ010000284.1, read as the reverse complement.
GAGTCGAAGGCCACCCAGGGCAACCCGACCTGCCGCCGCACGTTGTCCTCGGACATGGAGAAGAAGACGGCCTGGACGCGGCTGTCGTCCTCGACAATCAGGTCCAGCGCGGTCTCGTTGGGCGACTTGCCGCGCATGGCCGCCACCTCGGCCAGCCGCTTGCCCTGCAAGAGCTGAAGGGCCTCGTTCTTGAACCCGACGAGCAGTGTGTCCTCGGCGGCGTCCACCTCTTTATAGCGTTCCATCTCGGCCACGATGCGCGCTCGCGTGGCCGGGTCCTGGAGGCGCGCCACGAGCGCCTTATGACCGCCCTCGTGCGCCCAGCCGGGGATGGCGGCGTCAAGACCCGTCGAAGAGGCCGGGTAGGTGTACATATCAGCCACGACAAAGAGGCCCTCGGCTCGCGCCGCCTCGATGCGGCGGATGAACTCGTCGTACTTGCCCCAGTTCTGCTTGCCCGACAGCTTGAGGTGGTAGATTTCGCCCCGCACGCGGGCACGGCGCAGGATGGTGAAGAACTCGTCCAGCGCCTCGAAGACGCGGTCGCCCTCGCTGCGGATGTGGGAGATGTACAGGCCATCGTACTCGGCGACGACCTCGCCCAGCGCCACCAGTTCATCGGTGTCGGCGTAGCAGGCCGGGGCGTAGATGAGCGCCGACGACAGCCCCACCGCCCCCTCCTCCATCGCCTGGCGCACCAGGCCCCGCATGCGGGCCAGCTCGTCAGTTGTCGGACGGCGGTTCTCGTAGCCCAGTTCGTGGATACGGATGCCCTCCGCGCCGACAAAGGACGTAACGTTGCACGCCACCCCACGCCGCTCCAAGGTCTCCAGGTACTCGCCCAGCGTCGTCCACTCGACCGCGTACTTGATGTCGCCCTGGTCCTCGACCATCTGGGCCTTCATCGCGTCGTTGAGCGGCCCCATGGAGAAGTTCTCGCCCAGGACTTCGAGGGTCACGCCCTGGCGGATGTCGCTCTGGGAGCGGCCGTCGTGGAGCAGCGAGACATTGGCCCAGCTCAGCATGTTGATGAAGCCGGGGCTGACCGCCAGCCCCCGCACGTCGATCTCGACGCGGCCGCTCGCCCTGCTCAGGTCGCCCACGCGGGCGATGCGGTCGTCCTGCAGCGCCACGTCGCCCACACTGGGCGGCCCGCCGCTCCCGTCGTACAGCATTCCGTGCCGCAAGATGACATCATAGTCTGCCATGTAAGCCCCCAGTCCTTAGACAGAATTCACAGAATTGGCAGAATCAGAAAATGACCGAACAGCCAGACTGATTCCAATATCCACCATTCTTAATTATGTAAATTCTGTTAATTCTGTCTAATATCTTCCGCACAACTATTGCAGCAACCTACCTTATGCCCACAACGTTCCTGCCTCAGCCTGCCGACAAGGACAGCGAGACGGGCGCAGCCCAGAACTGGCCCAGGCGGTCGGCCTCCGCCTCGAGACCTCGGATGAGACGAGGCGTCGCGGCCTCGAACAACTCGACCGTGACCTCGGCACGGGTCTTCTTGCGGTCGTAGGTCCACACGCCGACCAGCCGCCCATCGGCCATGACCGTCGGGTGGAACCAGGCATTCTTGCCCTGGTAGACGCGGTCCTTGTGCGCTGGGTCAAGCAGCGCGCTCTGGCGGTAGGAGGCGATGACGTAGGTATCGAAGTTGGGGAGCAGGCGCACCGTATCGGGCGGCGGCAAGTCCTTGAGCCGCATCAGCGAGACGCCCAGCGCCCACGCCTTCTGACCTTCGATGCTCACCTCCACCAACTCGTCGGCCAGCGCCTTGAACAGCGGCCGCGTCTTGGACGCTTCGTAGCCCCACCAGCGGGCGAACTCCTCGCGCGTCGCAGGACCATACGCGGCCAGGAAGGCGCGCAGGACGTGGCGCAGCGCCTCATCGGAGTCCACGTCGCGCCAGCCGCCGAGCCACTGGTCGGGCCGGGCAAAGGTGACGTTTGTCCCCTGGCTCGGCCCGAAGCACAGATAGCCGTGATAGGCGCACGGCTTGAGGAACGACCCCCAGCCCGAGCGCAGCCGCTCGGCCAGGTGGGGGATACCCGTGATCTCGGCTACCCTGTCGGCTAGTTGCTCGCGGGTGAGGATACAGCCGTCGAGTGCGGTGTAGACACCGTGGATGACGCTGTCCAGCTCCTGACGGCTGACCTGGAAGGCGCGGAGCCAGACGGGCCGCTCGAAGAGGTACATGCGCGAGGCGCGCGCCGCCGCGACGTAGACCGGCAACTCGTCGGCGGGGAGGAGGTGGAGCGTGCCGCGCATCGCCCAGGTCTTGACCAGCGTGCGCTGCACCCACAAGGCAGCCTGAACGTCAGGCGCTGTGATGCCTTCGACGCGCGCCCCCAGCCCGACCTCAGCCGCCACCATCAACTGCGCGTGGACGCCCGCTATGTCGGAAGCCACCGGGACCAGCCGCGCCTGCGGCGCACGATCCAGCAGGGCGTGGCGCTCAAGGCGATACGCCGCGACCTGCTGCCAAGTAAGTGTTTCCATGCTACCCAATCCCCGACACCCTCTGGCTATTTGAGACCCAACCAGGGGCGGACGATCCTCCGAACCGCTTTGGCCGTCTCAAACGCCACCCGTGGTTCCTCGACCGTCGGCGCTTCGCCTGGATAACGCACGGTAATAGCATATGCGGATAGGCCGCTCAACACGTCGATGTCCATACCTAACGTGAGTCCCGCTTGCTGGCACAGTGTATCCAATGCAAGGAGATCGTGCGTCTTGGAGAAGGGGCTTCCCTTTGCAACGAGGGCTGCCTTCAAGTACTTCTCGGCGCACTGTTGCGCATGGAAGCAGACGCCATATGTCAAGACAGCCTTCCGTCGCGGGGCTGCACGCGCTAGAGCGAGATCCTCTTCGGCTCGTGCCACCCAGGCTAGAGGATCACTTGTCGCGGTCATATAGCACTTGGCCTTTGGCGACAATCTCGGCCATGAAAAAATCACCTGCGGCGAGAGCCACTTCGATCTCGTCGGGGCGCTTGACGAGGATGTCCACCGGAAACGGGCAGGGCCAGAGCAGCCGCGAGACCAGGACGTAGCGTTGCAGTGGCGGTACATCCGTGTCCATGACAATCAGCAGGTCCACGTCACTGTCCGTCGTCGGCTGACCATACGCGTACGAACCGAAGAGGATGATCTTGTCGGGATGGAGCTCCGCCACGAGCCGGTCTACTACTGCTGGTAGCGCCTCGGCGACAGGTGTGGCGAAGCCGGTCGGAGTGAGTGAAGCTGAGTTCACAGTTGTCATGAATCTTGAACCCCAAGTCGCCAAACAACTCAGCAATCGACGACGTTGACCGCCAGGCCGCCCAGGCTCGTCTCTTTGTACTTGGCCTGCATGTCGTGGCCGGTCTGGCGCATCGTCTCGATGACGCGGTCGAGGGGAACGAAGTGGGCGCCATCCCCGTAGAGGACGGCCAGCCGCGCCGCGTTGACCGCTTTGACAGCGCCCATGGTATTGCGCTCGATGCACGGCACCTGGACCAGCCCGGCGATGGGGTCGCACGTCAGTCCCAGGTTGTGCTCCATGCCAATCTCCGCCGCGTTCTCGATCTGCTCATTGGCGCCGCCCATGACGGCCGCCAGTCCAGCGGCGGCCATCGAGCACGCCACGCCGACTTCCCCCTGACAGCCCATCTCGGCCGCCGACAGCGAGGCGTTACGCTTGTAGAGCATCCCGATCGCCCCCGCCGTCAGCAGGAACGTGCGGACGCCGGCGTCCGTTGCGCCAGGCATGAGACGCCGATAGTAGGCCAGGACCGCCGGAATGACACCCGCGGCGCCGTTGGTCGGCGCGGTGACGACGCGTCCCCCGGCGGCGTTCTCCTCGTTGACCGCCAGGGCGAACAGGCTGACCCAGTCGAGCAGCGCCAGGGGATCGGCGGCCACGGTGCGCGTCTGGAGGGCGTGGTACAGGCTGGGCGCGCGGCGGCGCACGGCCAGGCCGCCGGGCAGCACGCCCTCGGTTCGTATGCCGCGCTCGATGCACGCTTCCATCGTCGCCCAGATGCGGTCCATGCCGGCGTCCGTCTCGTCGGGCGTGCGCCAGGCCGTCTCGTTGGCGCGCACAATGTCGGCGATGGACAGCCCCGTCTGCTGCCCAATGGCGAGTAGCTCGGCGGCGGAATGGAACTCGTAGGGCAGGGCGTCGCTCGTCTCGCTGCCCCCGCTGTGCCCAGCGTCCGCCTCCCTCTCACTGATGACAAAGCCGCCGCCGACTGAGTAGTACGTCTCAGCCAGCAAGACCGCTCCGTTGTCGGCGGTGGCGGTCAGGCGCAGCGCGTTGGGGTGGCGCGGCAGCGTCTCACGCATGTGGAAGGCCAGGTCCACCGTCTCATCGAAGCAGATGTCATGCCGCCCGTTGAGACGCAGCAGCGCCTCGAACCGCACGCGCTCGACCAGCGGCTCGACCTCATCGGGGTCGACGGTGTCCGGCTGCAGGCCGGACAGACCAAGGAGGACGGCCTTGTCGGTCGCGTGGCCGCGTCCCGTCAGCGCCAGCGAACCGTACAGGTCGGCGCGCACGCGGTCGACGCGGTGGAGAAGCCCCTGGGCAGCGAGCGCCTGGCCGAAGCGCAGCGCCGCCCACATGGGTCCAACGGTATGGGAACTCGACGGCCCAATGCCGATTTTGAACAGGTCGAAGACGGATAGGGACATAGCTTTCACCCTGACACGACGCGCGGGTGAGCCAAGCATACAACAAAACGCCGCCCCGCGCAACGGGGCGGCGTATCCATTGCCCCCTCTCCCCACGTGGGAGAGGGGGAAGGGGGTGAGGGAAGCTAGGCCATCCGCTCCGCCACCAACTCCGAGAAGTCCTTGATGGCAATCTGGTCTTCGACGCCGCGCACCTTGCGGGCGTCGTCCAGCATCGTCAGGCAGAAGGGGCAGGCCGTGCCGACCACGTCCGGCTTGACGGCGATGGCCTCGTCGATACGGAGGTAGTTGATGCGTTGCGCCGACGGCACTTCCATCCACAGGTTGCCGCCGCCCGCGCCGCAGCAGAAGCCCTTCTCGCGGTTGCGCGGCATCTCGACCAGTGTGGCGCCCGTGGCGGCCAGCGCCTGGCGCGGCTGCTCGAAGACACCGTTGTAGCGGCCCAGGTAGCACGAGTCGTGGTAGGTGATCGTCTCGCCCGCGTTGGCGTTCAGCTTCACCTTGCCGCTCTGGATGAGATCGGCGATGACCTCGCTGTGGTGGACGACGTTGAAGGAGCCGCCAAACTGCGGGAACTCATTCTTGATGGTGTTGAAGCAGTGCGGGCAGCCGGTCATGATGGTCTTGAACTGGT
>CAZLBQ010000283.1:0-8195 GCA_964557745.1 uncultured Anaerolineales bacterium | reverse complement strand
GCGCCCTGTCTGCCCAGAAACGACGTCCAGTAGTCCTCGAAATCCTGAAACACCGTCGGGATGTCAATCGCCCGCACGGCGACTGCTGTGAGGCCGAGGTCACGCCAGAGCGCCGCTAGCGGTTCCGGCTGGCAGATCGGAAAGCGTTCCGCTTGATCCAGGCGGGCGTCACTGGGGCTGACGGCCACGGCCGCATCCCAAAAGTGCCGCATCATGGCCATCCCGTTGGCATAGTCCCACACGTAGGCCGCGACTCTCCCGCCGGGTTTCGTCACGCGGACCATCTCATGCCCCATCGCCGCGTAGTCCGAGACAAAGTTCAGCACCAGCCCCGAGACGGTCGCGTCGCATCCGTCGGTGTCCAACGGCAGCGCTGTGGCGTCGCCGAGCCGGAAGTCCGCGCGGGGGTCGCTGATGAGGCGGCGCGCCTCGGAGAGGAACCCCTCCGAGCGGTCAATGCCAACGACCGTGGAGGGGGCGCACTGGGTGAGAATACCCTCCACGAGCGCCCCGGTCCCACAGCCGACATCGGCCCACATGGCGCCCGGGAGGATGGCAAGCCAGGCCAGGAACTCGGGGGCGACGAGGCGGCTCCACCGTCCGACGTAGCGCTCGTACGGTCCACCCACTCCCCAGACCTCCAGCGGCTTGTCACTCATGGCGTGTTCTCCCGTGGTCATTCAAGCTGTGGCAGCGCCCGCGCCGGCCCATGCCCCGGATACACCCGGACGGCCCCACGCTCGCGCAGCAGCCGCCAACTGGCGTTGACGACCTGACGGCTGCCGTCGTCCGCCAAGTCGGGAAATGTCAAGTCGCCTGTGAAAGCCGACCCGTCGTCGAGGAGGAGAGAGACGCTATCGTCGGAGTGACCCGGCGTCGGCACGATTTCGCCGGCGATGCCGATGCCCGCCAGCAAGGCCCGGCTCTCGGCGCAGGGAATGACCACGTTGCCGTCGTCCGTCATCGCCATATAGTGGTCGCGGGGCTTCACGAACTGCTCGAGGAGCGGAATAGCCGACGCCTGGATGTCGAGCACGAGCAAGGGCACGCCCGCTCGCTTCAGATCCTCACCGAGACCGGCGTGGTCGATGTGGTAGTGCGTCGCCAGCGCGTAGCGAATCTCGCGCAGGGGCACGCCCATGCGGCCCAGGTTCGCCCGCAGCGTCCCCAGCGTGCCCGGCCAGCCGAGGTCGACGAGCAGGCGAGAGGTCCCTGCGCTGATGACCCAGTAATTGGTGGATCGATACCCGACGTTGACAATCGTCACCGGGCGCTTGCTCTGCATAGGTGGACAATCATACACCCGATCAGGGCGGTGTCAAGGGCACGTCCGCTCGCTTGCCTGTCTATCAGGGTAATGTCATCATTCAGACAGGCGGGCAGGACAAACCGGTGAAGGAGGGCCGACGATGCAGCAGCAGGACCGAGGCGCGGGTCGCTCGGATGCGCCTGACGCCTACGACGTGTGGGCGATGGGGCACGCCTATGAACCGTACGTCGGACGCTGGAGTCGAGCCGTCGCCCGCGCGTGCATTCACTGGCTGGCGCTCCCGCCCGGTCGCCGCTGGCTCGACGTGGGGTGTGGGACCGGCGCGGTGAGCCAGACGATCCTGGACGTGGCGGCCCCGCGCGAGGTGGTGGGCGTGGACGCCTCGGCGGGCTTTGTTGCCTACACGCGGCAGCAGGTTGTCGATGGCCGCGCCCGCTTCGAGGTCGCCGACGCCCAGGCGCTGCCGTATGACGCGGGGTCGTTCGATGCCGCCGTCTCCGGCCTGGTCCTCAACTTCATCCCTCGGCCCGACGAGGCTCTCGCTGAGATGGCCCGTGTCGTGGCGGCGGGTGGAACGGTCGCCGTCTACGTCTGGGACTACGCGGGCGAGATGCAGTTCATGCGCCACTTCTGGGACGCGGCCGTGGCCCTCGACCCCGCCGCCCAGGCCCTCGACGAGGGCGTCCGCTTCCCGCTGTGTCAGCCGGAGGCCCTTCAGGCGCTCTTTCGTGACGCGGGCCTGGCTAACGTTGCGGTGCGGGCCATCGACGCGCCGACGGTCTTCCGCGACTTCGACGACTACTGGGGGCCGTTCCTGGGCGGCCAGGGTCCCGCGCCCGGTTATGTCGCCAGCCTGGACGACGCGCGGCGGGTGGCCCTGCGTGAGCGGCTGCGGGCCGCCCTTCCCCACGCCGCCGACGGGTCGATCCCGCTCATCGCCCGCGCGTGGGCGGTGCGCGGGGTACGCTGACTATTATGGCACTGAGGCGAGGTCGAGGGTCCGCTGGGCCGTCTCCGGCAGGTCGTCCCAGCGGCCCACGTACGCGCGGTAGGCCTGGCCCCCCAGGCCAATGTGAATCTGGCAGCAGCGCAACCGCGCCGCGAAGGCGGGCACGTCCAGCCCGATGGCGGCGTAGTGGCGCAGGGCCGCGGCCTGGAAGTCGATGCCCCGCCAGGCGGGGAACCAGGGCTGCCAGAAGATTAGCCAGGCCAGGTCGTAGAGGAAGTCGCCGTACAGCCCGCAGCCCCAGTCGAGGACGCCCGTGATGCGGTCGCCCTGGACCAGGACGTTCCAGTGGAGCAGGTCGCTGTGGACCAGGTGGCGGGTCTCTGGAAGGTCGGCGGCGAGGGCCTGGAGACGCGCGTAGGCCGTGTCAAACGGGGCGCTGCCTACGGAGGACGCGGCCAGCCCCTCGCGCCAGCCACTGACGCGGTCGGTCGGCCGGTCCTCCCCAACGTCCAGGAGCACGTCACGCCAGGTGGTGAAAGGCGCGTTCCCATCGGCGCCCCAGCCGCCGTAGCCGGTCGTGCCCGACAGGTCGGCCAGGCGCATGGCGTCCAGGGCGGCGAACAGGGCGGGCAGCAGGGCGCGCATCTCCCCCTCGTCGACATCGTCGATGTAGCCGCCGAAGACGCGCTCGGCAACGGCGTAGTAGCCGCCGAACGCCTCGCCTAGCTCGATGATGCGGGGGATGGGGAGAGTCGGCCCGGCCCAGCGCGCCGCGAGGCGGTCCTTGGCGAAGTCCTCGACATACGCGCCGAAGCGGACGACGTAGTCCTGGCCCGCGCGGCGGAAGGCGAACGCCCGGGACCACTCGCCGAAGCCGAGGGGCGCGACGTCGCTCACCGCGTCGTCGTAGTGATCGGCCAGGAAGCTCTCCACGCGGGCGAGATCGACGGTCACGATCGGCGCTCCTGATGCACGGGTCAAGGCCAGCCAGCGCTTGTCAGCTGGCCTTGACCTCTGGTCGGCTGTGGATAGCTCGGTGTCCTACTGACAGGTAGGCGCCATCAAACTTGCAGCACGATCTTGCCCCGCACGCGCCCCGTCTGGCTCAACTCGTGCGCCCGACGGGCGTCTTGAAGGGGGATCACGGAGTGCACGACGGGTCGGATATGATCAGCGTTGATCAGGGCGGCGATCTCCTGCAACTGCTGTCCGCTGCTGTGGGTTACGTGGAAGGCATGACGTGCGTCGTGAGCATTTGCCGTTTCTTCCGACGGCGGGGTTACCATCCCGACGAGTATGCCGCCCGGCTTGAGGATGATCCACAAGCGGTCCTGGGTCTCGCCACCCACGGCATCCAAGACGACATCCACACTGTGTGCGACTTCCTCTGAGTTGAGTGTGGCATAGTCAATCGGCTCGTCGACGCCAATGTCCCGCAGGAAGTCGAGATTGCGCTCGGACGCGGTGCCATAGACGCGCGCTCCCTTCCACTTGGCGAGTTGCACTGCGAATGTTCCGACACCGCCGGCAGCAGCATGGATGAGGGCCGTCTGCCCAGGTTGAAGGTTCGCGGCCTCAAAGAGGGCTTGCCAGGCTGTGAGGGCCGCCTGGGGAACAGCCGCCGCCTGGATATCGTCCAGCGACTCGGGCTTGAGAGCTACGCTCGCAGCCTTGACCGTGACATACTCGGCATAGGAGCCATTTCTGCCAACATCGCACCACGCATAGACAGCATCGCCCAGCTTGAAGTCGTTGACATGCGCGCCGACGTCCTCGACAACCCCCGCGACATCGATACCGAGGATGAAGGGGAGAGGGAGAGGCATAAAGGCGCTCAGGTAGCCAGCCCGGACCTTCCAATCAATGGGGTTGACACCAGCCCCGTGAACACGAATCAAGACCTCATCGGACTCGGGCGCGGGGCGAGGCGCCTCTTCATACACGAGGACTTCGGGGCCGCCGTAGGAGTGGATGCGAACAGCGTTCATCGTTGTCATCTCTAGCCTCCTTTAGCTGTGGCTATGGTGGTGGAAAACGAGGGCAGTGACGTTGAGTTCCGTCCGGACGGGAGATTGCCCTGGACCTACTGGCCCGGTGGTCGATAGTTCGGCGTCTTCTTGACGGCTGCGTCGACTTCCTCCGGGGTCAGCAGCACCGTTGTCTTGATCGTGAGGGCGCCACTTCCAGCTACCGTCAGGGCCATCGCGGCCATCGAGACATTGTCAGGCACATCGGCGATGACGTAGACGTCATTGTCGCCAAAGGCAAAATAGAATGCCTCCAGCGTCCCACCGACGGACTGGACGATTCGTTCCGCTGCCTGTCGCCGCCCCGAACCTCCCTCTTTCAGCAAGCCCTTGAGACCCTCACCGGTGTAACTGAGTTGCGCGAGATACTTCGGCATGGGCTACCTCCTTGAGTAATGCCTGTGCGCCGGCTGGCGGTGGACCCGCCGCCAGCCACGCCAATGTTGCCGACACGGACAGTCAAGGCTCCCGCTTTGACAGACGTGAATTGTACGTCCACACGTGACTATGTCAAGCGGTGCGCTCGCCCGTTGCGACGTCCGATGCTATAATCCACGCCTCGCTGTCCATCATCCCACCCAGATCGTAGAGGAGGGACGCACATGACTTTCACGGTGCGCCAGGCAACGCTCGACGACAAACTGATCTTGGAGAGCCTAATTGCTGAATCGGCTCGTGGCCTCAGCCGCCAGGACTACACAGACGAGCAGATCGAGGCGGCGCTCGGTAACGCCTTTGGCGTGGACACCCAGTTGATTCATGACGGAACCTTCTTCGTGGTTGAAGCCGAAGGCGAGATGGTCGCGTGCGGCGGCTGGAGCAAGCGCAAGACACTGTTTGGCGCCGACACGCGCGCCGACCGGCAGCCGGAGCTACTCGACCCAGAGCGGGATGCCGCCAAGATTCGGGCCTTCTTCGTGCGGCCTAGCTGGGCACGGCGCGGCATTGGCCGACTACTGCTCGATAGATGCGAGACGGAAGCTCGCGCGGCGGGCTATCGGAATGCGGAGCTTATGGCGACCCTGCCAGGGCGACGGCTGTACAAGGCGATGGGGTACGAAGGGGACGAGCCCATCCAATACGATCTCGGGAAGGGTGTTATCATCGAGTTCGTGCCGATGAAGAAGGTCCTGGTGTAGGGGGATACACGGGGTTTCAACGTGTCAAGAGAGAGGTGGGACGCGAGATGCAAGAGTCCCGGTGGGAATACCTCTCCACCGGGACGTCGCGTTTGGCCTCGCGCCACATGGGAACGATGGGCTAGGGGGCAGCCTTGCGGATCAGCGGCAAGGCCAGCCGGTGCGCCACCGTGAGCTTGAGCGTCCTGTCGGCCGTGAAGTCGACGGGGGAGACGTACTTGCCACCGGTGTGGAGCGTGTGCTCACCCGGCGTGAGCGGCGCGAGCATGAGGTACGCGCCATGTCCAATGGATTGCCCACGCTCACCCGGCGCGACGCCGAAGATGTTGTCGTCGGGGACGGTGAAGGCAAAGAGCGGCGAGGTGACAATGTACTGGTCCAGATTGGGCACGGCGACGCCGTCGATCGCTGCGATCATGGCTTCAGGCTGGAACCCCAGGGCGCAGGCGCGCAACTCGGCCTCGTTCGTCCCGGAAAAGGGCGGCGGTTCGAGGGTGGAGCACTCGGAGCCTAGCACCTCGACGTAGAGCATGGCGTCGGCCGGGACCGGGCAGTCGATGACGACGCCCGCGCCCAGCGTCGAGGGCGCGGCCACCAGAGCTACGTTTCCGACCCGGTCGACGGCGCATTGCGGCCCCGCCGCGCCGAGAATTGGATTGCGTGACGCTGGAATGGTCAGCATGAACGCCCACCACTTCGCCATCCACTCGCCGTAGGTCAACCCTTGAATCGGCGTAGTGGGCGGCAACACGCGTGGGTCGAGCTCACCATGGGCGAGCGGGGCCGTCAGCAACACGAGAACTATTGCCAGGAGGATGGGGAGGCGCAGCGACTTCATGGGGCCCTCCTTCCGTGAGATGTTACTGCTGCCTCATCAGTGGCCCACCGTCAGGTGGTAGGTAATGTTCAGTGTATACCCCCAGTCGGTGAACGTGCCGCCGAAGTGAACGGTGTGCTGGCCAGCCGACAGCGGCGCGAGCATTACATAGTAGCCGTCACCGACGGCCCCAGGATGGTAGGCGTCAACCGGCCCGGCGGTGCACATGCTGTTCGGGCCGCCCGTGCACGTCAGGCCAGGGAAGGGCACGGTCCTGACTTTCCTGCCGTCCAGGATAGTGCAGACGGGCGCGGTGGTCCCGGTACACGTCAGCCCGTACGAGTTGTCGGTGGCCGACATGGTATACGTGAACGGCGCCGACTTGATGCGATAGGCGTCCGTCAGCGTCACCGGCGCCCCATCGACGGTGATGAACAGCCCGGCGGTGGCGTCGATAATCGACGCAGCGATCTGACGAAGCTCAGCCTCAGAGTAGGGCACGGGCACACGCTGCTTGTTGAGAGGAGCGTCCTCCTGATCCCACTCGACGTTCAAGATCGGGACGAAGAGCGCCGTCTCCGACGGCACGGTGCAATCCCGCGTGACCGTCCCCGAAGCATTGGCGACGCCCGCCAGGAACCAGACGTGCCCCGACTGACCGACGCCGCAGCGCGCCCCGGTCTCATCGGTCCACGCACTCTGCGAGTACGGCGTGCCAAACGCCCACTGCCACCACGCCACCGACCACTCGGCATAGGTCCTCCCAAAGGTATTGCTGTCCGGTGGGAGAACACCTGGATTAGGGTTGGCCTGGGCCACCCCGCTCGGCGCGACGACCAGCGCCATTACCACGAGCAGCGCCAGGACTGCCGCAGCCACCGCGACGATGCGGAGGAGGTCTGTTTTCCGGCTGGACATGGCCGATCTCTCCTTTCGTGTCAATATGGTCTGAATTGCCCGCCTATGCTACCATTGTACGGCGGGCTGCGCCGCCGGAGCGATACAGCAGCGATACAGCAGTAATACGCCTGACGCGTCCGCCCATCACCAAGCGGGGAAAGCGCAGGGGGAGCCTATGACGACCGGCCCATCCTTCGGACAGTGGCTCAAGCAGAAACGCAAGGCGCTTGGCCTGACCCAGGAGACCCTGGCTGACCTGGCCGCCTGCTCGGCGGTCTACGTCCGCAAAATCGAGGCGGACCAGCGACGCGCCACCCGGGGCGTGGTCATCGCCCTGCTGGACGCCCTCGGCGTCCCCCAGGAGGCCCACGCGGTCTACCTCAAACTCGCCCGCGCGCCGCTGCCGGCGCAGCCTGGCCTGCCGTCCCCCGGTCTGACGACGTTACCCGTCGCCCCCACGCCCTTGATTGGCCGCGAGCGAGAGGTGGCCGCCGTCCGCATGCTCCTGCTGCGCGACGATGTCAGGCTGGTCACTCTGACCGGCGCGGCGGGCGTCGGGAAGACACGCGTTGCGCTCGAGGCAGCGACTGAGTTGTGGGCGGCCTGCGCGCCGTTCCAGGATGGCCTGTTCTTCGTCAACCTGGCCCCGCTCCAACGTCCCGACCTGGTCCTCTCGGACATCGCCCAGACGCTCGGCGTGCGCGAGAGCCAGGGCGGTCGCCTCGTCGACATCCTCCAGGAGCATCTGGTTGACAAGGACGTCCTGCTCGTGCTTGACAACTTCGAGCACGTCATGGCCGCCGCGCCTGATGTGAGCGTGCTGCTCGCGTCAGCGCCACACCTAAAAGTCATGGTGACGAGCCGCGAGGTGCTGAAGCTGCGCGGCGAGCAGACGCTGGACGTTGAGCCGCTCGCCGTGCCCCCGCAGGAGTGCCTCCCCCTCGCCCGACTGGCCCAGAAAGAGGCCGTGCGCCTGTTCGTCGCCTGCGCCCAGGCCGCCCAATTCGACTTCGCGCTGACCGACGAGAATGGTCAGGTAGTGGCCGCCATCTGCCGCCACCTGGACGGTCTGCCGCTCGCCATCGAACTAGCC
>CAZLBQ010000282.1:0-8211 GCA_964557745.1 uncultured Anaerolineales bacterium | reverse complement strand
ATTGTGGAGATGTCTCACCATAGCGCGACCACCTTTTAACGTTACGTGACGATAACCTGTCGTATCATAGACTGGGGCTAGTGTGTGAGGCGCTATGCTGGAGTTCGCGGAACGCCAGTGGATTCGCCAGGCGCAGGGTGGGAACGCCACCGCTTTCGCCGAGTTAGTCCACGTCTATCAGAATCCTGTTTATCACCTGACCTACCGCTTGCTGGGGGCCAGGCACGAGGCCGAGGACGCGACCCAGGAGACGTTCCTGCGGGCTTTTGCGCATCTCGCCTCGTACCAGACCGACAAGCCGTTTCGGACCTGGCTGCTGTCCATCGCTGCCCACGTGTGTATCGACCAGTTGCGCCACGAAGGCGCGTTGCGGGTCATCACGCTTGGCGCCTTCGAGTTGGGCAGCGACACCCAGGACCCGGAAACGTTGGCTCTCAGCCGCGAGCGAGCGCAGGAGCTTCGCGCCCTGCTGCGGACGTTGCCGGCGCAGAGCCGCGAGTTGCTGCTGATGCGCTACTGGGATGAGCTGTCCTACCGGGAGATGGGCGAAGCGACGGGGCTGCCGGAGAGCGCCGTGAAGAGCCGCCTCCACCGCGCCCGCCACCAACTCGCCCGCATCGCCGAGCATTACGATTCGACCCTCGCTCAACAGGGTCAGGCAATAGCCGGAGCTGATTGACCTCATAAACCGTCGTACGGGTGCGTGTTGCGCCACTCCCCAATCTGGACGGCTCGTCCTACTCTCAACAATCCCCTATTCATCGGGACAGTGTGACACGCACCACGTACGATAGACAACCATGTTCTGGAGACAACGATGTCGACAGTTAGCGAAATCCGTCTCGATGCTCTGCTACCCGCCGAGATGGCGGCCAAGGCAGAGCAAATTGGCGTTAAGAAGGCCCACCTCGATACAATCAGCCAGTTCGTCCTGGCCTTCCTGGCGGGGGCCTTTATCGCGCTGGGCGCGATGTTCGCCACGACCGTCACGGCCGGGGCAGGTGACGCGCTCCCTTACGGCGTCACCCGCCTCGTGGGCGGGCTGGTCTTCTCCCTGGGCCTAATCCTGGTCATCGTCGGGGGCGCCGAACTGTTCACAGGCAACAACTTGATTGTCATGGCCTGGGCCGACAAGCAGGTCAGCACGGCCTTGCTACTGCGCAACTGGGTCATCGTCTACCTGGGCAACTTCGCTGGCGCGTTGGCGACGGCCGTCCTCGTCTTCGTCAGCGGCCAGTACACCTTTGGCAAGGGCGCCATTGGCCTGACCGCGCTGACGACGGCCAACAGCAAGTCGGGCCTCGACTTCGTGCAGGCCATCGCGCTGGGTATGCTGTGCAACGTCCTGGTGTGCCTGGCGGTCTGGCTGACGTTCAGCGCGCGCACCACAACCGACCGCATCCTCGCTATCATCCCCCCCATCACCGCCTTCGTCGCGGCGGGCTTCGAGCACAGCATCGCCAACATGTACTTCATCCCCATGGGCTTGCTCATCAAGTTGGGCGCGCCCACCTCGTTCTGGACGGCAATTGGTAAGACTGCCGCAGACTATCCATTCCTGACGCTGGATCGCTTCCTGATCGGCAACCTGCTGCCGGTCACGATTGGCAACATCATCGGCGGCGCGGTTATGGTCGGCGCCGTATACTGGTTCGTCTACCTACACGGCTCGCAGACCGTCCCAGCCACCCCGCCGGCGGTGGCGAGCGTTCCCGCCCCGCCCCTTGACGGCCCCACGCCGATCAAGGTGGGAAGCAACGGGCGCTCCTGAGAGCGTTGGCCTGCGGAAGCAGGCTCAAGCTGCAATGGGAGGACTTCTCCAAGAACGCCGAATTACCACCGCTACCGGCCGGCAGGGGGTAGAGGATGACGGATTATCGAGGCTCGTGATGACGACACAAGTCAAAGACCTCGCCAAGACGAGGTATGTCTACCAGGGCGACCCGCTGCTGGCTCCGCCGCCGGACGACCTGGCGCAGATTCTCAATCGCTACAAGGGGCAGCCCGACGCCCTCATCACGGTGCTGGAAGAGCTGCAGCAACACTACGGCTACCTGCCGCCCCAGGGCCTCCAGTACACAGCGCGTGAACTCGGCTTCCCGCTGAGCCAGGTGTACGGCGTCGCGACGTTCTTCAACCTGTTCCAGCTCAAGCCGCCGGGCCGCTACATCATCCGTGTCTGCAAGGGCACGGCCTGCCACGTCAACCGTTCGAGCGAGATCCTGGCGCAGATCAAGGAGCGGCTGGGGATCGACGAGGACGAGACGACGCCCGATGGCCTGTTCACCTTGCAAACCGTCGCCTGCATGGGCGCGTGCAGCCTCGCCCCCGTCGTGGTCGTCAACGACCACACCTACGGGCGCATGACGCCCGAGAAGGCGATGGTCACGCTGGACACGCTGCACGCCGAGGCCGGCGAGGAGGTGAAGGCATGAGCGCCGTGATTCGCGTCGGCATGTCCACCTGCGGCATCGCTGCCGGCGCTGAGGCCACCTACTCGGCCATTGATACCTACCTCCACCGCCGCCAGTTGGACGCGGTCTTGCAGCGGACGGGCTGCCTCGGCGCGTGCCACCGCGAGCCGCTGGTGGAAGTCATCGTGGACGGCCAGTCCGCCCTATACGGGCCGGTGACGCCGGAGCGCGTCGTCCCTATCCTCGACCAGCACTTCGGCGCCGGCCGGCGCGGCGTCGCTGCCGACTGGGTGGTGAGCCGCCGCAACGACAAGGCCGACTATCCCTACCTCGGCCGCCAGGTCAAGATCACGACACCGCTGTGCGGTGTCATTGACCCACACTCGCTGGAGGACTACCTCAAGTACAATGGCTACGCCGCGTTCCGCCTAGCGCTAGAGATGGCGCCGGAGCGGCTTACCCAGATCGTCAAGGACTCCCACCTCCGCGGGCGCGGGGGGGCAGGCTTCCCGGCCGGTCTCAAGTGGGAGCTTACCCGCCTGCAGCCGGGGGCGGTGAAGTATATCATCTGCAACGCCGACGAGGGGGACCCCGGCGCGTTCATGGATCGCACTATGATCGAAGGGGACCCGCACCGCCTACTGGAAGGCATGCTCATCGCGGCGCGAGCCATCGGCGCGAGCAAGGGCTACATCTACGTCCGCGCCGAGTACCCATTGGCCGTCAAGGCGCTGCGCCTCGCCATCCAGCAGGCGCGCGAGTACGGCGTCATCGGGCAGAACATCCTTGGCAGCGGCATGAACTTCGACTTCGTCATCAAGGAGGGCGCGGGCGCGTTCGTGTGCGGCGAGGAGACGGCGCTCATGCAGTCCATTGAGGGCCACCGCGGCACGCCAACGATGCGGCCCCCCTATCCGTCCGAGCATGGGCTGTGGGGCTACCCGACCAACATCAACAACGTCGAGACCTACGCCAGCGTCCCGGCCATCCTGCTCAACGGGCCGGCATGGTTCGCCAACCTGGGCACGGAGAAAAGCGGCGGCACCAAGGCGTTCGCCCTGACCGGCGCGATCAAGAACTCCGGCTTGGTCGAGGTGCCGATTGGCATGACGCTGCGCGAGTTGATCTTCGAGATCGGCGGCGGCTGCAAAGACGGCCGGCCGTTCAAGGCCGTCCAGTTAGGCGGGCCGTCGGGCGGCTGCGTGCCTGCCGACCTCATCGACACGCGCATCGACTACGAAGACTTGAAGGCGACCGGCGCCATCATGGGATCGGGCGGTATGGTCGTCATCGACGATACGACGTGCATCGTGGACTTCGCCCGCTACTTCCTGAGCTTCACCCAGGACGAGTCGTGCGGCAAGTGTGTGCCATGTCGTGTCGGAACGCGCAAGATGCTCAACATCCTGACGCGCATCACGCGCGGCCAGTCCAGCGCGGCCGAACTGGACCGCCTGATGACCCTGTGCGAGACGGTGCGCATTGGCTCGCTATGCGGCCTGGGCCAGACAGCCCCCAACCCGGTGCTGACGACGACGCGCTACTTCAAAGACGAGTACCTGGCGCACATCCACGACCACACCTGTCCGGCGGGAGTGTGTTCCCTGGGCGGTGGACGGCCGACCGCCGACGGCCGTCCGCTGGCCCATCGCGTGCCCGAAGCGGCGATCGCCGGTCAGCCATCGGCGGTCGTGACGCAGGAGGCGCTATGATTACCCTGACGATTGACGGCAAGACGGTCCAGGTCGAACCCGGCACGACGGTGCTGGAGGCGGCGCTGGCGAATGGGATTGACATCCCTCGCCTGTGCTACCACCCGGAACTCGTGCCGTCGGGCGGCTGCCGCCTGTGCCTGGTCGATATCGAAGGCCGCCCCAACCCACAGGCCAGTTGCGGCCTGCCCTGCGCCGAGGGCATGGTGGTCCACACCCAGAGCGAGCGGCTGACGATGCTGCGCCGCGACGTCATCGACCTGTTCGTGTCGGACCACCCGCTGCGCTGCGCCGTGTGCGACAAGAATGGGGTATGCGACCTCCAAAAGTACGCCTACCAATTCGGCATCTCCGAGACGGCCTTCGACTTCGAGATCTCGCGCCCGCTGTTCCAGGAGGACAACCCCTTCTTCGTCCGCGACCACCAGTACTGCATCATGTGCGCGCGCTGTGTGCGCGCGTGCGACGAGGTGGTCGGGCGGCACGCCATCGACATCGCGGGACGCGGCTTCACCAGCCACATCGCCACGCCGTTTGACGGCCCGATGATCGACTCGAACTGCGTCTTCTGCGGCAGCTGCATCCAGGTCTGCCCAACGGCCGCCCTGATGCCCACCTCTCGTCTCCGCAAGGGGCGCGAGTGGGAGTTGCAGCGCCACCGCACCGTGTGCGGCTACTGCGGCGTGGGCTGCGCCCTGGAGTACGCGACCAAGGACGGCCACATCCTGTACGCCCAGGGCTTCCCCGGCGCGCCGGTCAACGGCGAGTTCCTATGCGTCAAGGGCCGCTTCGGCTGGGACTTCGCCACACACCCCGACCGTCTGACGCAGCCGCTGGTACGCCGCGACGTCCTGGAGGGACGAACGACCGACGACGGCCGACCGACGATGGAGAATAGACCGCCGACGGCTGACGGGAAGCTGCCGAAAGAGGAGACGGCGCAGCGGTCAGCGTCGGCGGGGCGGCGGCCGGCCGGGCGTGGTCGTCCCAGCGCCGACTTCGTCCCCGTGTCGTGGGAGCAGGCGCTGGACATCGTCGCCACGAAGCTGGCCGAGACGGTTGTCAAGTACGGGTCGGACGCCGTGGCGGGGCTGGCCTCGGCGCGCTGCACCAATGAAGAGAATTACCTGTTCCAGAAGCTGATGCGGGCGACCATCGGGACCAACAACGTGGACCACTGCGCGCGGCTGTGCCACTCCAGCTCCGTGACGGGGCTAGGCATGGCCTTCGGCTCTGGCGCGATGACCAACCCCATCCGCGATATCCGGCACGCCGACTGCATCCTGATTACCGGCTCTAACACCGCCGAGTCGCACCCCGTCATCAGCTACGAGGTAGTGCGGGCGGCCAAGAAAGGCGCCAGCGTCGTCATCATCGACCCGCGCCGTGTCCCGCTGGCCGACCACGCCACGCTGTTCCTGCAGCCCAGGCCGGGCACGGACCAGTACGTGTTCATGGCGATGGCCCACGTCATCCTGCGCGAGGGCTGGGCGGATCAGAGCTTCATCGCCACGCGGACCGAGAACTTCGCCGCCTTCCAGGAGAGCGTCAAGACCCTAACGCCGGAACTGGCCGCGCTCATGTCCGGTGTCCCGGCCGATCTCATCGAGCAGGCGGCGCGGGTGTACGCCCTGGGAGAACGACGGACGACTGCCGACCGCGGACCGCAGACGGAGGAAGTGTTCCCTGACTCTTCGGCGGTCGGCGCTCAGTCGTCAGCGGTCGCCCCACGCGGGCACTCGACCATCCTCTACGCCATGGGCATCACCCAGCGCAGTAACGGCACCGACCTGGTGCTGACGCTGGCGAACCTGGCGCTGCTGACGGGCCAGATCGGCAAGCCCTCGACGGGTGTCAACCCGCTGCGCGGCCAGTCCAACGTCCAGGGCGCGTGCGACGTGGGCTGCCTGCCCAACGTCCTGCCTGCCTATCAGCCGGTGACGGACGCGGCCAAGCGCCAGGCCGTGGCACGGGGCTGGGGCCTGACCGACCTACCGGCCACGCCCGGCCTGACCATCGTCGAGATGATGCACGCGGCAGTGGCCGGCCAGCTGCGGGCGCTGTTCGTGATGGGCGAGAACCCGATGCTGTCCGACCCGAACATCAGCCACGTCGAGGAGGCGCTCAAGAGCCTCGACTTCCTGGTCGTGCAGGACATCTTCATGAGCGAGACGGCGCAACTGGCGCACGTCGTCCTGCCCGCCGCGTCGTGGCTAGAGAAGGATGGCACGTTCACCAACACCGAGCGGCGCGTCCAGCTTATCGCGCCGGTCCTGCCCGCGCCCGGCGAGGCCCGCTCTGACTGGCAGATTGTGGCCGCGATTGGCGAGCGGCTGGCGGCGAAGTTGGTTGAAGCTGGCAGGCTGAAGGTTGAAGGTCCTGAGGCCCACACGGCGAACGTCCAGGCGTCAAGCTGGGCCTACCAATCGACCGCCGAGATCATGGACGAACTGGCGACGGTCACGCCGAGCTACGGCGGCATCCACCACCGGCGGCTGCACGGCGCGGGGCTGACGTGGCCGTGCCCGACGAACGAGCATCCGGGGACGCCCATCCTGCATACGCAGCAGTTCACGCGCGGCCTGGGTAAGTTCCATCCCGTCGCAGTGGCGCTGCCTGCCGAGCAGCCCGACGACGAGTACCCGCTGGTGCTGACCACGGGCCGCATCCTGTACCACTATCACACCGGGACGATGACCCGGCGGAGCGAGGGCCTGAACTGGCGGGAATCGCGGGGCTACGCGGAGATTCACCCGCAGGACGCGCAGGCAGCCGGGCTACGCGACGGCGGGCCGGTCCTCATCACCAGTCGGCGCGGCCAGGTCCGCACCCAGGCGCGCTTCTCCGAGGATGTGCCGCCGGGGACGGTGTTCCTGTCGTTCCACTGGAGCGAGGCGCCCGCCAACCTGCTCACCCAGGACTTCAAGCTCGACCCGCTGGCGAAGATTCCGGAGTACAAGGTGTGCGCCATCCGTGTCGAGAGTCCGAAGGCCGCCGCCCAGGGGAAGCAGGCTAAGGGCGCGGAAGTGGCCGAGGCGGTGGCGTAAGAGACCGCGCCGAGTGAGGGTTTATGTTTCTGCCACGAGCCAAGACGAAGACACGCGCCGCGACGGTGTACGAGACGCACCCCTGGGATGACCTGGTCGGAATTGCGCTGGACGCCGTGCGGCTCAACCCGCCGCTCCTGGTGTCCTCCGTGCTGGGGATGCCGTGGTCGTGGCTGCCGCCCCACGCCCGCTACTCCGAGTTCGGCATGCTCGACGTCTGGCGACTGGGCCGCACGCTTAACTACCTGAGCGCTATCTGGATTCCGGCCATCCCGCGCACACCGCCGACCTTCGGCCCGCCGTTCCTGAACGGCCTGTTCTGGGAGCCGTCGGTCATCCTGCAGCGCCCCGACCACACCGGGAACTATACCACCTTCCCCGACGAGGCCTGGTTCTTCCTCAACGGCATCATGACCAATCCGGCCGTCTCGCAGTTGAACGCAGCGTACCTGTCCTACCTATTCCACCGCCCGCTGACGCTGATCCAGAATTCGACAGGCGGCTTGATCGAGGACATGACCGAGTGCGCGCTGGGCAAGGCGTGGTATCGGACGACGGAGTCAACGACCAAGGCGTTCCCGCCGCTGTACGACGCGCTCAAGGACAAGCGCAAGACACGCGTCGTCCTCATCGCCCACTCGCAGGGGACCATCGTCGCGGGTGTCCTGCTCAAGCTCATCGGCCTGGTCAGCGAGCGCGGGCGCGAGGCGGCGCGTGACCTGGCAGGCGGCCCGGCGTACGCTGAGCCGGAGTTTGTCTATCCCGACCAGGAGCCGCTGAACCTTGACGACTTCGAGAGCCTCACCGACGCCGAGATCGCCAAGCTGGAGGTGTACGCCTTCGCCAACTGAGCGACGCGTATGGAGTACGTGATTCCGGCCGAGGGCGAGCAGCCCCCGCGGCCGTGGATCGAGAGTTTCGGCAACGAGAAGGACATTGTGGCGCGCCTGGGAATGCTGGCCCCCCACGCCGACAAGTGGGGTCTCCACATCGACGGGCCGCGCTACATGCGCGCCCACGCCTGGGGCCACCTGCTCA